>JAHJFH010000321.1 GCA_018824925.1 Thermoplasmatota archaeon | reverse complement strand
TTTTGAGAAAATCATCGAGAAAAATTTTTTAAATATCAGATGAATTTACCCCCTACTTTAAATAATACATATAATATACGCAAGCAACCCTTTGGATAACTCTTGATGACCTATGAATGAAATGTTTAATGAACAAACACGAGGATTTCTTTTAGCATTCCTTCTCATGATTCTCCCATGGATTGTTATAATTATCGGTTTGTCATTCAACATACAAAACGCTTGGTATTACATCCTAAGCATCACCTGGTTTGGATCAGGCCTAATCTTTTATAGCGCTTTACGATAATTCAGACATCTCCTATTTTTTAAACCAAAACCATTAAAATCCGGTAACCTATACGAGGTCCCCGTTGATTGGGATGGTAAATTATATTATTGTCACCGGGGGCGTAATTTCTGGTTTGGGTAAAGGGATTACTACCGCTTCTATCGGAAAAATCTTACAACTACATGGTTACAAAGTAACCGCCATGAAAATTGATCCCTATATTAACTGTGATGCAGGGACTCTCAGACCAACCGAGCATGGTGAGGTATGGGTAACCGAAGATGGTGGTGAAATCGACCAGGATCTTGGTCACTATGAACGATTTCTTGATATAAATATTCCAAAACATCATAACATCACCACAGGCCAAGTCTATGGAATAGTTATTGATAAAGAACGCAAAGGAAAATATCTTGGAAAAACCGTTCAACCGATCCCCCATGTTACTGACGAAATTAAAGAACGCATCCGACGACCATCCACTGAGGGTAAATATGATTTTATTCTAGTAGAAATCGGCGGGACCGTTGGTGACTACGAAAACGTTCTCTTTCTTGAAGCAGTTCGCCAAATGAAACGAGAAGGTAATCACCTAATAGACGTCCATGTAACTTACGTTCCTGTCCTAGAAACCTTGGGTGAAGCAAAAACAAAACCAACCCAACATTCCGTAAAACTCCTTCGGGAAATGGGTATTCAACCCGATTTCATTATCACCCGATCAGAAAAACCTCTTGATGAACCTCGACGAGACAAAATCGCGTTATTTTGTAATGTTGATGAGGAGGACGTCATTTCTGACTCCAATATTGACAATGTCTATGCAGTACCCTTGATGTTTGAGGAACAATATTTAAGTAAAAAAATCTTGAAAAAACTTCATCTTCGAAAGGATCATAATGATCTTGCAACCTGGAAAACCTATATCGAAAACATTCGATCCTATGAAAAGAAACTCAATATTGGTATTGTCGGAAAATATTTCGACATCGGTTCATTCAAACTCTCAGATTCCTATATTTCTGTTATTGAAGCAGTAAAACATGCAGCATGGAATAATGGTTTCACGCCCTATATCGAATGGATAGACTCGAAACAATATGAACGAGACCCCAACACAATTACTAATCTTAATGAATTAGATGGCATTATCGTCCCAGGAGGATTTGGCCTATCTGGCATCGAAGGGAAGATTTCAACAATACAACATGTTCGAGAGCATAATATACCATATCTAGGTCTCTGCCTTGGAATGCAACTAGCTGTGGTAGAGTATGCCCGAAATATCTGCGGGCTTTCCGACGCTAACTCCAAAGAAGTCAATAAAGAAACTCAACATAGTGTCATCGATGTCATTCCGGAACAAGCAACAATCATTCGTGAATCTCGCTATGGTGCCACCATGCGACTTGGGTCATATCCTGCAATCCTACAACCCGGGTCTCAAGTTCAACAACTCTATGGTAAAACAAAGGTCTATGAACGCCACCGTCATCGCTATGAGGTCAACCCTGAATATATTGAGTTATTAGAACAAAAAGGTCTGGTATTTTCAGGGAAATCACCTGATCGTGTACTCATGGAATTTATGGAGTTACCCAACCATCCCTTTTTTATTGCAACTCAGGCACATCCTGAATTTAAATCACGACCCATGAAACCCTCACCGGTCTTTGATGGGTTCGTCAAAGCCGCCTGGAAAAAGCAACAACAGGATCAAAAAATCATGGTAAAATAATAATAAAAAAAAAAAATCAACTCTTTTTAACCACAATTTTTTTCTGCTTTCCGGGCCATCGTTTATACAACTGCTCAGCTATCATATATCCTAGACACACCCACCCAGGATCCTCTACTAATGCCACAAAGATAAATACTATAATTTGCTGTTCAGCAGGTTCATAAATACGCATTCCGGTTATCAACCCGAATCCTTCAATAAATGCCCAGACCACCATCGCATAAAGAAACATGATTATTGCCCGGCGATTCTTTGTATAAAATGCAATAGCTAATACCGAAACCGTGATCGCAAGCACGATAAAGAAATAAAGATAATTTACCTCACGTGAGACCTGTGCTGAACTCATTAAAATTTCTAGGATACCCGTGATCTCACCTCCTCCTTGAATTCAGAAAGATCAATTAATTTAATTTTATCTGCAAAAATCGCCATTATGATAAGCCCAGGTCCCCCCTCAGTAATTGCATGATATAACAACTCAGCAGCAGACCAAAAACTATAATGTCGAAGGCCGGTTCCAAATAAAACAATTTCCCATACCAGGCCGATAAGTGCTGCTGCTAACCATAAATATATAGAAAAGCGAAATAGTCGATACTTCCATGCGACAACTGCTGCAAACACGCTAAAAAATAACATAAAAATATAAAACAGTTGTGAGGTGAAACTTCGAGAAATAATGATTTCTTCAAATAACCAATCCATATGAGTACCTCATGTTTTTTTAATATAATAATATTACCTGCTTTCGGGGATGTAGAAATCCTTTTTTTATAGAATGACTATCATCCCACATACAGGAGGTGAGATTTGGGATGTATCTCACCAAATTAGTTCAG
>JAHJFH010000053.1 GCA_018824925.1 Thermoplasmatota archaeon | reverse complement strand
TCCAGATTTATTGAAACCTCTCGTTATTCGTTCCCTTAGGAGAAGTAATGTCAGAAAAAAAATTGCAGAATACCTTTTCGATATCAGTCCAAGTGGCAGTTACACCTCAGAAATCGCCTATAACGTAAAAACGACACCAACAAATGTTATTGGTGCAATCCGTGGTATGAATTCTCGTTATCGAAATGATGAGTCCCTATTAAGTCTACGACTTATTGAACAAATTAATATTGGTAAACATAGTGATATAAAGTTGTATCGACTCACGGATTTCGGTAAAGAAATCATGGGATCGATGCGTAATGATAAAGGTCATTTTTAACACCCTGATTTAAATGATACGTTTTTGTTTTTTTGCCGAAAGTGATAAAATTCATACCCGCAATATAGGGGCACAACATGGGGGTACCAATAATGAGTTCCATACAAATCACTGACCTTTTAAAATCATATGATACCCGGAATCTTACCATTGCTACTGTCTGTTCACATTCAAGTCTTCAAATTTTTAACGGCGCAAAAAAAGAGGGGTTTCAAACCCTTGGAATAGCTGTTGGTGGAGTCAAAAAATATTATGATGCATTTCCGTTAGGAAAACCTGATGAGTTTTTCATCGTTGATAATTATAAAGATATCAACAAATACACTGATGAATTATTGGAAAAAAATGTCATCATCATTCCCCATGGATCCTTTGTGGAATACCTTGGTCCAAAAAATTTTCTAAAAATGAGGCTCCCCACATTTGGAAACCGACAAGTACTAATGTGGGAATCCGACCGGGTGATGGAACGTAAATGGTTAGAAGGAGCCGGGATAACGATGCCAAAAGAAATCAAGGACCCCCATAACATTGACAAACCCGTAATAGTGAAATACCATGGAGCAAAAGGTGGGCGAGGGTTCTTTGTGGCAAAAACCTTTCAGGAATTCAATAGACGGGTACAAAAAAACAAATCCTTTGTCATCCAAGAATTTGTGATGGGAACCCGGTATTATCTTCATTACTTTTATTCACCTATTCAAAATACCGGTTACCAGCTAAGAGATGGTAGTCTTCAGTTATTATCAATGGATCGTCGTGATGAAACCACGATTGATGAAGTCCAACGACTAGGTTCAATCGCTGAACTAGAGGAGTTGGGTATTCATCCCACGTTTGTCGTGACCGGTAATATACCTATTGTAATGCGTGAATCATTGCTGCCAAAAGTATTTACTATGGGTGAAGCAGTTGTTGAAAAATCTTTGGAGTTATTTGGGGGAGTTATTGGTTCATTTTGTCTTGAAACCGTGGTAACTGAAGATTTAGAATTTAAAGTATTTGAGATCTCGGCACGTATTGTAGCCGGTACTAATCCCTATATAGCGGGATCACCATATTCCGAGTTGATTCAACATGATTTATCAACTGGTCGTCGTATTGCACAAGAACTGAAATTTGCGATAAAACATAAGAAGCTTGAAAAAATCCTTAGTTAACGATTTCGGTTTTTCCTACTCAGTATTTTTCGCTAGGGTTACCATGATGCCAATTTGTGCCCAGAGGCGATTTTCGGCTTCGTCAAAGATAACAGATTGAGGACCATGTGCAACTTCTTTGGTGACCTCATATCCATAGTAAGCTGGTAGACAATGTAGGAAAATGGCATCTGGTTGTGCTTGCTGCATTATTTTTTGTGTGATAGTGTAAGCTTTGAACTGAGTGAGACGTTTTTCTTTCTCTGTTTCATCCCCCATAGATACCCAGGTATCGGTAGCGACAACATCTGCTTTTTGTGTAGCAGTAGAGATATCATCGGTTATATCAACCGTAATTCCAAAGTCTTTTACACGGTTGACATATTTTTGGTCAGGCCAATACGGTTTTGGGGCTACTATACGACAATGCATACCGACGATGCCACAGCCGAGAAGATAGGAATGGGCCATATTGTTATTGCCATCGCCGATATAGACAAAGGTACGGTCTTTCAAGGTATCTTTATGTTCCTGGATGGTCATGAGATCGGTGATTACTTGACAGGGATGTTCTTGGTCATCAAGGCCATTTATGACGGGGACTGTGGCATGGTGGGCAAGTTCTTGCATCGCTAGATTTGATTTTGCACGATACATGATTAGATCTACATACCGGGATAATACGAGAGCAGTGTCTTCGATGGTTTCACCTCGACCAAGTTGTATGTCGTTGGTACTGAGAAAAATCGCATGACCACCAAGTTTTGTCATACCGACCTCGAAGGAAACTCGGGTGCGGGTACTTGATTTTTCAAACAGCATGGCAAGTGTCTTATCCTTAAGTAGTTTGATTGATTCTCCCTTTTTTGATTTTGTTTTTAACTGTCTTGATAAAGCGATAATGTCGAGGAGATCATCTTTAACATCAAGCATAGAGATTACATCACGTTTCATCAGGACCGGAATGGAGGACTTGTTTTTAAAATATTTTGTTAGACGATGAGAAAGGCATAAATGCCCTTGTAGCTATATCATCTGACGTTTTCATGGGAGTGGATCTTGGGGATTTATTTAAAAAGGAAGCAATTTCTCTTACGGATCTGAAGAATCAGGTTCTTTTAATTGATGCGTATAATGTGTTGCATCAGTTTCTTTCAATAATTCGTCAGCGTGATGGAACACTATTGAAGGATGCTCAGGGGCGTGTTACCTCTCATTTATCTGGTTTGTTTCAACGAACAGCAAATTTAGTGGATGCCCGGATTAAACCAGTGTTTGTGTTTGATGGAAAGCCACCTGCTTTGAAGGAGAAAATCCTTGCGGAACGTCATGCTCGTCGAATGAAGGCCGAGAAGGAGTGGCAGGAAGCATTAGAAAAGGGTGACATGCGAACGGCATTTGTAAAAGCACAGCAGACCTCGAGAGTGACACCAGAGATTGTGGAACAAAGTAAAGAGCTGTTAGAGGCGTTGGGAATTCCATGGGTGCAGGCACCATCTGAGGGTGAGGCTCAGGCAAGTTATATGGTAAAGAAAGAACATTTTTTTGCGGTGGGTTCGCAGGATTTTGATTGTCTATTGTTTGGAACACCAGTGTTGGTTCGAAATCTTACTTCATCTAGTCGGAGGAAATTACCGAATAAACAGGCATATGCAAAGATTGGACCGGAATTGATACATCTTCAGCAGAATTTGAAGACGTTGGGTATTTTACAGAAACAATTAATTGATATGGCGTTGTTGATTGGCACTGATTTTAATGAGGGGGTAAAAGGGATTGGACCGAAAAAGAGTTTGCAATATATCAAGAAGAATGGAAATCTTGAAAATGCGTTAGCAACTATTGGTCAGTCGAATGCTCCAACGTTTTCTGAAATTAAGGAGTTGCGGGAGTTGTTTCTACATCCTGAGGTTACTGATGATTATCAGGTTCAGTGGCATATTCCGGATAAAGAGAGAGTATTGCATATTTTGTGTGATATACATCAATTTACGGATGATCGGGTTATTTCAACATTGGACAAGTTTTTGGTGTTAGGTGAAGTGGTGAAACAGAAAAATCTTTTTGATTTCTGATGAAGCTCTATTTTATAAAAAATGCAGGATGTTATTTTACGAGTAATGTGTTTTATGATACCATCTCCTGTATTTTTTAGATTTTATTAGCTATTTGTTGAGGAATTATTT
>JAHJFH010000320.1 GCA_018824925.1 Thermoplasmatota archaeon | reverse complement strand
ATATTATTAATATTCTTGGTGGAAACCCCGCATATGGTAGTCTAGGTGAGGAGATTCGAAAAATTAGTGTGTTGACAGATCAATGGCGAGTACCCCTGGCAAAGGCTTTTGTATTCATCTCACAACGAACCCCCAGTAAAATTCTACGGGATTTTCTTGATCGGTTTTCGCAAAGTCTTGATAGTGGTGTTGAACATCGCGAATTCATTGAAACTGAGCAAAACGCGGTTCTTGAAGAATATAAGACTATGTATGAATCAGCGAATGAAAACATCACAATTCTTAATGAAGTCTATGTTAGTATGCTGATTTCTATAGTTTTTGTCATGGCTTTGGGAATTGTGCTTCCGATGATTATTGGCGCTGAGGATATGAATACTTTCATTTATTTGTCCTCCTTTTTATTACTTGTTTCTGAAGCTATGATGCTTTATTTTTTGAAATCAATGATTCCTGCGGATGAGGTATGGCATCGTACTGGTGAAAAAGGTGGTTTACAAGTCAAACTAGAACGATCGCTTTATATGATGCTGGTAGTATGTGTTGTGCTAGGGATTGGCCTCTTTGTCGCTAGCGCTATACTCAAAATACCATTACTTTCAAGTTTACCTTTTGAGGTTCTAGCTGCTATAAGTATAACCCCCTTAATTTATCCTGGAATTCTCACCTTGAAAGCTGAGCAAGAGATATCGCGGAAAGAACGTAATTTCCTTGGGTTTCTACCCGCCTTAGGATCCATTGCCACGATGCGAGGAGGAAAAATCAGTGAATCTGTATATTATCTTAGTCAAAAAGACTATGGGATTTTAACCAAACATGTTCAAGATCTCTATCGAAGACTTCGAACTCGGATTAATGATGATGATTCGTGGGAATGGTTTGGTATCGATACAGGAAGTAACTTTATCCAACGATCTAGTGAAATGTTTCGTCAAGCAACCGCGGCAGCGGCCAACCCCCGGAATGTTTCACGAATGATCGCTGAAAATGTGCGAAAAATCAGAAATCTCCGTTTTAAAAAATTTACCATAGTGAATACCTCGATGGGATTATTTGGAGGAATAACGTTTGGTATCGCCTTTAGTGTCTACACATCCCTATTAATCGCACAACATCTCAATAATATGCTACTGGAGGGCATAGCCGGTGATCCATTTTCATCAACCAATATTGATTTAGGTGCCCTTCTCAGCTCAGTACCTCCTGTTGTATTTAGTAACAATATGATCATCATTTTCATTGTATTCACTCTTCATTGTTTTCTACTAGCTATTACGCTGCGTACCCTGCGTGGAAGTCATTTTATTCTCACCTTTGTGTTTTTTGTTCCCTTTGTTTGGATAATAGCGGTTACTCAATGGATGGTTATAGTATTTCTCGGAGGTTATCTCGGTTTTTGAGTACGTTAGGCGATAAAACTTTAAAACACCCAAATAATACCTCAACAACCTGAAAAGGATGGACTCTATGAAGAAAATCGGTGTACTAACCGGAGGTGGTGACTGCCCAGGACTCAATGCGGTAATACGGGCAGTTGTTCGAAAATCAGCTCGACTTAATTGGGCGGTTGTCGGTATCCGTAACGGCTGGAAAGGACTTATTGAAGAAGACATGATTCCATTAACTGATCGCCATGTCTCAGGTATCTTACCGAAAGGGGGAACAATTCTCGGAACATCGCGGACTAATCCATTCAAAGAACAGCATATGATTGATAAAGTCCTTGAAACAATAAAAAAATATAACCTTGATGCGCTTGTCGCGATAGGTGGTGATGATACCCTAAGTGTCGCCATGAAGCTTTCAAGAATGAATATCCCTGTTGTCGGGATACCCAAAACCATCGATAACGATATTTCAGGTACTGATTTCACCTTTGGATTTGATACTGCAGTATCCATCGTCACAGAAGCTATTGATCGACTGCATACCACCGCAGAATCACATCATCGAGTCATTGTCGTTGAGGTCATGGGACGCCATGCAGGCTGGATTGCTACTATGGCGGGCATTGCCGGCGGTGCCGATGAGATACTCATTCCAGAGATACCATTTGATATTGACGAGGTGGTTAACAACCTTAAAGAACGATATGACAGTGGAAAAACATTCAGTATCGTTGTTATATCTGAAGGAGCACATCCAAAAGGAGTGGAAAGACTCGCGACAATCTCAGATGAAAAAGATGAATTTGGCCATGTCCGTCTCGGTGGAATAGGTCATTATTTAGGAAATGAAATTAAAAAACGTTTAAATGTTGATACCCGGGTAACGGTATTAGGACATGTACAACGAGGTGGCACACCTACCCCCTATGACCGTATCCTAGCGACACGATTCGGTGTTGCAGCAATTAATGCAATTAATAAAGGAAATTACGGGACTATGGTTGCGCTTCAAGGAAACAAAATAGTAATCATCCCCTTAGATGAATCAATAATGGAGCAAAAAACCGTTGATCTTGACCTATATGAAATATCAAAAATCTTTTTTGGAAAAACAACATCAGAAAAAATCGTTGATGAGGTTTTCTAAGGCTGCAACTCAATAATGGTGTCAATATACGTGTTTGGGGTTGAAAAACCAATTACCCCGCTGATACCATATTCTGGGAACACTGTTCCCACAACCTTAGTTCGTGTGCTAATCCCTGAGAAACATGCTGTGGCATTGAGCAATAATACCACTAGATCACGTTCATTTATTATGGGTGTCGATGCGGAACAGGAGCTGTCTACATCCCGAATAACAACAACCCCATAGGTTGTTGCTGATAGATTACTGGCATTAATAGTGCTAAATAACCCACCTGAAACACTTGCACTAAAACAAGATGCTGTATAATTTAATACCACTTTTGTACTGGAATCCGTTAAAGAAATATAGCTATAACGTAAATCAATTTCAGTTGAAGCAGCAATTGGGGTAATAAAAATCGCTAACTGTGTTATGTGAGTGGAATTTGCATAGCCACTTACTATCGTGACTTCAAGACCACTTGATACATCTCGTAATGTTTCCTCCCCAGTAATAAATGCTTGTTCTTGGAGAGTATTCATGGTTTGTATGATAACGGAAGCGCTGATACCTGCTACTAAAATCATGGCAATAAACACGATGAGTGCTCCAATTCCTATCGCTGCAGATTCATTGCAACGGAGTAGGTTTATTTGGTGCCTGACCCCCGTCACCCCCAACTGTTGCTAGTTATTCAATGGGAATGAAACATTCCCCCTCACTACCGACACTAAAACAGATACCTGCATAAAAAAGTATGCTTACAAGAAAAAAAAAGAAAATAAAAAAATAGAGTTGCGCACGAGATGGAAAAGCACTCGATGTGCTCACTCTTTAATATAGATCGTAGACAGTGTCTGAATAGAGAGCGGGAGTTCTGAACGCAAAGATACCCGCGGCACCTTCCTCAGGGATGACCGATCCCCAGACTTCATCTCGCTCATTCAATCCGCCGAAACATTTTCCTGAACTTACGGTTAACAGGGTATGATCTCCACGATTAATGACCGGTGCTGTTATAGTAACTGAGCTATCTGAGTCCACCAGTTTGATAATTCCAAAGCGTTTTGCAGAAAGATTAAAACAATATGTTGTTGCAAATATGCCGCTTGTACTGGGTGTAGCACTAAAATTATTAGCACTGGTATTGTATGTTAGGATACATTTAAGCTCAGAATTCGATATTTCAATAACGGCTTTACTCAAATCTACATCATTTGAACCAGCACGTGGTGTAACTGCTATCGTTATATTTAGTATTGAATCATTTGCCCATGTGCCACTATAATTATAAGAGCCTTTTTGTCCAGTGACACCAGTTACCTGTATGCCAGTTGCTACTTCATAAATGGTTTGTCGTCCAGTTTGCATTGCCTGGATTTCTAATTTGTTTGCTGTTTGAACCAGGACTGATGCAGCAATCCCAGCTACAAGGACCATAGCTATGAACACGATCATCGCACCAATACCGACAGCAGCATGGTTCTTCTTTTTGAGTTGTTTTATT
>JAHJFH010000319.1 GCA_018824925.1 Thermoplasmatota archaeon | reverse complement strand
GTCATGTTGTATTGTTAATAATCGGTTGGAGAGGTTTCCGGTGTGGTGATCATAGATCATGGTAAGGGTACCGATTGCGTTTTGTTTGGGGTTTGTGAGATTGGTTTTAAGAAGTGAGTGTCGAATGAGGTCGCGGATTGCTTCGGAGCGGTTTAGGTATCCTTCTTTTTTGATTTTGGTATCAAAGTGGTGGAGTAGACTGGGTTCAATTGATACCCCAAATCGAGTTATGGTTTCCATGGGTAACACATCTATATGATATACGTGGCACGATTTTTAAATTTTTGTTACCAAAAAATTTATAACAATAATGTTACTTTCCCTACATAAAATAATAAGGGGAAAAACTATGGTATGTTATGCAGTCCCAACTATAGCAGCTATTGTACATGGTATCTTACGAAAGAATAAAACAAGCTGGAATGGAAGTATGCAACATCTCTGGCTGAACCTTCTTTTAGCTGGTGGCGCAATATTTGGTCTTGTTGATCATTGGTGGAATGGAGAACTGTTTTACATTGGTGACAACATTGTTCTTGATTTGATGCTAGGTGTTGCGATCACGGTTTCCATTTTCATTGTTTGGGGCCTTATGGTTATCTATACAAAATCAAAGGCGGAAAAAACTAAAGAATAATAGACAGGGGTTATTATTCCCTATTTTTCTTTTTATTGTTCATTATTGTTTAGGATTACAATGAATAGAAGTACGGTGGCATCCTGTGTTTTTTCAGCGGTCTGTTCATTTTGAACTGCTGTTGCTGTGATCTGGGTTTTACCGAACCCAATAATTGGTTTTGAGTCAATGGTTATACTTGTTTCTGGTTCTAAGGTAGGTATGGTTCCACGGGTTACTTTTCCAAGGAGTATCAATCCACCCTCTAACGTTATATCCCATGTGATGTCCTGTGCGGTGACACCACCGATATTGGTAATACGTGTGGTTGTGGTTAGTAGACCACCGCTGAGAGATTCTATGATGAGAGCAGGGAGGGTATTGTTGACGGGTATGGTGGTTTGATAGGGGATGGTGTTTGGTGTGGTGACTGTAAGAGTGGTTTCATAAGGATATTCTACATTAAATTCAATGTGTGCAACACCTGATTCATTTGTTAAGGCTCTTGTGTAAAAACCATTTTCTTGCATAATACAGACTTGAGCATCTTTGATGGGGGTGCCATTTATTTCGACATAAATATCATGACTGTTTGATCCATATGATAACAGTGTGGGATGTGATACTGAAAATTCTTCTGGTTTCGTGGTTCGAATGGTTTGTGTGGGGTCACAAAAAAGGTGGAACATTTCATAGGTATCTCTTTGAATATTCCAGGGATCTCCCCAGGTTTGGGTCATATAGAGTTTGCCATAATTAAGAATTGGACCGAGTTGGGAAATTGAGGTATCGGATCCTATGATGGGGTCAAAGTTCGGCCAGATGGCATCATAAAATCCTCGGCATAAATAATCATTGTATCCACTGTAGCTAACAACTGATGCGCCATAGGTAGCGACGGCTCCTGCGTTTGGGAGTCGGAGTAGTTCTTCACAGAAACTTTCTTCATCGTGGAATCCACCGCTTTGACAGTTTATGCTGAATACGACGGGGTAGAGATGGTTGTTGGTTAAATCAACAAGATTTTCGATAATAAATCGGGGATCTCCCCATCCTTCATATGAGCCATGATCTCGGTGATTGGCAATGAATACACCCTGGTTTATGGCACTAATGATGTCATCTGCGTTGCCATCCCAGGTGAAGTTGTTTGAGCGTAAGAGCTCTTCGGGGAGTGGTTCACCGTTAGCATAATAACCATCATTATAATGCGTTGGGGTAATGTCTTCATGTGTGCAATAGATTCGTTCACAGATGTAGTTGATGCTTTGTAGCCAATCACGTATTTCTTCTGAGGTGAGGACAAATCGTCGATCCTCATAGTGGTCATAGTCATTATCCTGAAAATAGGCGGCTACGAGCATGTTTTGGTAATAGTGGGTGGTCTGGGGTGGTGTTTGGTCGTACTCAAGGATTTTATTGATCATGATTTCTGCTTCTGATAGGGTGTCTGCTGGTAGTCGTCCGATGAAGATATCTGGATAATAATCTGATCCATCAACGGTTGTGTAATATAAGTCTGTTGGAATCGAGGTATCAAGATTTGTGGGAACCCATTCGGAATCTCCTATTAGGAGGATATAGGTTGGTGGTGGGTTCCATGTGGTATAGGCATTTTGGATATATTGTTGGATTTCTTCTGCTGTAGACCCGGTTTTTGCGGTAGTAACAAGGGTGGTTTTGATACCGCTTTGATGACGCCAGGTGGCAAGATTCTGAGCTGCTGATTTGAAATCGGGGTGTGTGATGATGAGAAGGTCACATCCGGGTTCTTGATTAGTGGGTTGTATTGGTTGGAATCTATAGTGTTCATGATATGTGGGCCAATTGATAAACATACTTTGGTAAAGGTTTTTAAAGGGAGAGTTGAGGGCTTCTTGATGTACGGGAATGGTATCTGTTTCTGGATAGGTGAGTTGTATTGTAACAGATTCATAGATGGTGATGGTTTTGTCTATTGGGTTATATTGAACGGGATAAAATATGAGGTGTGCGAAGGGGATATCACGGATTTTTCCTATAGCGTGTATTTTAACGGGTGTGGTTGGAAAAATATTGTTTTGTTGAGAAACTGTTGTGATAATTGATGGTGCTGTGGTTTGCTGTTCATTGGTATCAGGTTGTGGAGCTAGTGCGGGGAGGGGGTTTGTGATAGGGATGGTTTCTCGGAGGGTGTAATCGGTGATTTCATAGTGTATTGTTTCAGTAGGCATGGCTATAATGACGGGGTGCTGGGGGAGTTGTGGTTGTCCTGGTTCTTGTAAATAACTTGGATACGGGTGGGATATTATGGTAAAAGTTTCCTGGGGTGTGTCGATGGTTGATAAAGTAATTTCTGGTGTGGTGTAGGTGATGGTGATGCTTGTTGATTCTTGATAGTGTTGTAGTTGTGGGTTGACTAGTATTGGATTTGTTGGTTGTTGGTAGGCATGTAGTGGGGTTATTGGTAGCGTAATCAGGCTGAGTATTGAGAGTGTTAAGAAAAAAGATGTTTTGTGATTCATGCAGTGTTTCATAGTGATAATACTATTTTAATATATTTCCCAAAATTTTGGAAATATTTTAGGTAGTGTTCCTAGTTTTGTTGAATTTGTAGATTTTCTTGCGTGCCGAGGAGGATTCTGAGAATATTTGGGTATTCTGAGGGGGTTTTTCCGGCGCCATACCCAATTTTGTTGATATGCATGGGTGGCATTGTGCCAAATGTTTTTGTTAGTGTGGTGATTATTGCTGCACCTGTGGGTGTTACTAGTTCCTGTTTGCGATTGGTTTGATAAACAGGGATGTGTTTTACGAGTTCGAGTGTTGCGGGTGCTGGGATGGGGAGGGTGCCATGGGCACAGGTGACAAAACCGGTTCCTAAGGGGAGTGGTGAGCTATGGATAGTGGTGATTTTGAGATGATGAAGGCCGATGGCTGTGCCAATAATGTCGATGAGTGAGTCCACAGCGCCGATTTCATGAAAATGAACTTGGTTGGGGGATGTTTGATGGATTTTTGCCTCTGCCTCTGCAAGTCGTTTGAATATATTTAGACTTGTTTTCTTGATGGGTATGGCTAGGGTACTGTTCATAATTATTTGTTGTATATCAGAAAGGGTGCGATGGGGTTGTGGTTTGGTAACGGTGATGATGACATTTTGTGCGCTGATGTTGTTTCTGGTTACTCGTTCTACCTGGATGGTGTAGCCGGTGAGGTTGAGTTTAGCTATTTCTTTTTTTAGTGTATTTAGTGGTAGGTCGAGATCGAGGAGTGCGCCGAGTATCATGTCTCCGGCGATACCTGAGAAACAGTCAAAATAGGCGGTGTGCATGGTGGTGTCCTCATTTGTTGATTAGGCTGGCAAAATAGCCGGCGCCAAAGCCGTTGTCGATGTTGACGACGACAATACCTTCTGCGCAGCTGTTGAGCATGGTGAGAAGGGGGGCTATGCCTTGGAAACTTGCTCCATATCCAATGCTTGTGGGGACGGCGATAACGGGTTTGCTGGTTAATCCACCGACGATGCTAGGGAGGGCGCCTTCCATTCCAGCGACTACGATTATGACAGTGGCTTTTTGGAGTTTTGTTCTGATGTCAAGGAGGCGGTGGATACCGGCGATACCAACATCATATTCGGTTTCGACAGTATTTCCCATGAGATGTGCGGTGAGGGCTGCTTCTTCGGCTATAGGGATGTCTGAGGTGCCGGCGGTTATGATAAGGATGGTTCCTTGTTTTTTTGTGGTGATGGGTTCTTGGATGATGGATATCATGCGGGCCTCTTGATGGTAGGTGGCTGTGGGGAAGTGTGGTTTGACTGCGTGGTATATTTGGGGGGTGGCTTTGGTGGCGAGGAGGTTGTGTCCGTGTTCAGCCATTTTTTTGAGGATGGTGATGATTTGTTCAGGTGTTTTTCCCATGCAGAATATGGTTTCGGGGAATTCTTTTCTGAGGTGTCGATGGGTATCGATTTTGGTGTGTCCAATGTTTTGGTAGGGGAGTGATCGGAGGTAGTTTAGAACGTCTTCGAGGGGTATTTTGCCGTTTTTATAGTCTTCAAGGAGTTTTTTCATAGGTTTTTTTCTCCATCATAGCATCCGCTGTGATAACCACCGAGGTCGATGGTGATGTAATGATAGCCAATTTTTTTGAGGTTTTTATAGATGTTGTCGTTGTTTTGTATGAGTGTTGGCATGTCGTTTTTGGGTACTTCGATGCGGGCGAGGGTGTGGTGGTGGCGGACGCGGACGATCGTGAAGCCTAGTGATTTTAGGTATTGTTCTGCTTGTTCGACTTGGCGCAATTTTTTTATTGTGATTGTAGTGTTATAGGGGAATCGTGTGGCGAGGCAGGGTGATGCAGGTTTGTTCCAGGTGGGGAGTCCCATGCGTTTGGAGAGGGTGCGTATTTCTTGTTTGGTTAATCCAACATCGAGAAGGGGGCTGTGTATGTTGAGTTCTTTTAGGGCTTTTCTTCCGGGTCGATATTCTTTTGTGTCATCGGTGGTGCTTCCCTCAATTATGATCATGGTGGTATGTTGTTTTGCGAGTTGTTGTAATTGATTAAATATGATTTTTTTACAATAGTAGCATCG
>JAHJFH010000318.1 GCA_018824925.1 Thermoplasmatota archaeon | reverse complement strand
AGGAAAGGAAATATGTTATACACAAAAAACCTTTCAATTACATGTAGCATAATTTTTTGGTTTCTACCACATGTACAATTTTTAATGAAATAGCGGGTCATATAACTTTATATGCCCCAATTAAAGTTGGAATTTTTTTATCATCCGTAAATCATCATCAAAATCGTAGATTAATGGAACACCCGTGGGAATTTCAACTTGCGGAATCTCTTGTTCAGAAACCTGTTCAACATACATTAAGATAGATCGGAGGCTATTACCATGAGCTACTATTAAGAGAGTTTGATTATTGTGTAGATGGGGTACAATATATTTTTTATAGCATGGTATTGTTCGTTCGGCAGTATCTTTTAAGCTTTCACCATCGGGTGGCTGAATATCGTAACTTCGACGCCATAGATGGACCTGTTCTTTGCCATATTTTTCTCGAGTTTTTTGTTTATTGAGACCCTGCAGTTTGCCATAATAGCGCTCAGCAAGTGCCACATATTGATAGACTGGTAGCTCTTTTTCTGATTCACCTGTGTGTTCTTCCCATGTTCGTATCATGGGATCTTCGTGATAAAAAATTGGGGTTCGTTCATCGGTTGATTCTAGTAAAATATAATGAAGTGTTTGTATAGCTCGGAGCATATGAGATACAAAAATGGTGTCAAAACGGTGTTCTTTCAGTTTTTGTCCCGCAGAAATTGCTTCGTTAATACCATTAGTTGATAAAGGGACATCAACCCAACCAGTGAAACGGTTTTCAAGATTCCATTGTGATTGCCCATGTCGAACCATAACTAATTGTGACACACATCACACCTTCATTTAAGGGAATATATCTCATAGTATTTATCCTTTAAATATCTAAGAAAAACACTTGACCGTAACCCCGTACCACAGGTTTTATGTATAAGTTCTTCAGCAGTGTATTGTCGGCCGTATTGGTGGATATGTGTGTGTAACCATTGTTTGATACTATCGAGGTTGCCTGTATGGAGTTGGTCAATGGTTTCAGGGTGGTCATGAAGGAGTTGGTGATATAATTGAGCAGCATAAATTGTGCCAATGGCATAGGTGGGGAAGTATCCAAAGCTACCTCCACTCCAATGCATATCTTGAAGAACACCCTCAACATCATTAGTGGGTGTCACACCGAGGAATTCCTGCATTTTTTCATTCCAGAGTTGTGGTAATTCTTTAACCTGGATGGTGTTTTCAATAAGGCCAAGTTCAAGTTCATAGCGAAGTATCACATGGAGGCAATAGGTGAGTTCATCTGCCTCAACACGGATAAGTGAGGGTTGAACTTGATTGATAATTCGATACCACTCATGTTGGTCAACGTTATTGAAGTATCGTGGAAAACGGGTTGCGCATCGAGGAAAGAAATAGTGCCAGAAACAAGAGTTTCGTCCGATCATGTTTTCCCAAAAACGGCTTTGTGATTCATGCATACCAAATGATGCTGCATCTGAGATTACTGTATCCTTGAATTTGTCTTTGGGGAGCCCAAGTTCGTATAATGCGTGACCTGCTTCATGGATGGTTGAAAAAAGTGAAAAAAGGGGGTTAGGACGGTCAAAGTTGGTTGTTATACGTACATCCTCATCACCAAGGGCCGTGGTGAAGGGATGGGTGGATACATCAACACGAAATTGTTTTTTTGGGAGATCTAGTTGCTTGAGCATTATATGGGTGAGGGTGTTTTGTTGATGTTTGGATAAGGTCTGTTTTTGTGGGAGGTGGGGTTGATAGGTGTTACTCCCGAGTATTTCATGTATGAGGTTTTGTAATTCTTTCCGTAATACAGTAAATTCCTTGGTTAAGATATCTGTGGTCATTCCTTCTTCATAATCATCTAATAAACTATTATAGGGATGACCCGGTAGGTGTATGAAATCGCAATACTGTTGTTCTAATGTAATAATTTCCTCTAAATTGGGGGCGAATACAGTGAAATCCTTTTTTTTCCGTGCTTCTTCCCATGCTGCATAGGCTAAGGTAGTTACTTTTGCTGATTTTTCAACAAACCAGGAGGGAATTTTCCGTGCCTTTTCTAAATCACTGAAAAGTTTTTTTACTACTATTTGGTCCCGGTCTTCTAGTGTGTTAAAGGTTGATGAGTTACAAAGGTCGTATGCGCGGTTATAGAATTCTTCTGATATTATTTTTTCATGGCTTAATCGCGATATGAGTGCTACTTGGTTTGCACGGTCCTTTGCCCCAGCTGGGGGCATATAGGTCATTTGATCCCATCCCAGCAGTGCTCCGATACCACCATATACGGCAAGCTCTTGTTGTTCGCGATAAATAAAATCCAGTGATGTTTCTTTTGATGTCATATATGTACCTACACATCTATTTCTATACCAATAGGGCAATGATCTGATCCCAGTACGTCTTGGAGAATAAATGCATCCGAGACTTTTGAAATAAATTCCTTATTTACAAAAAAGTAATCGATTCGCCAGCCAATATTTCGTTCTCGTGCACGAGTTTTCATATCCCACCAACTGTATTGACCTGGCTCAGGATGAAAATAACGAAACGTGTCAATATAACCATGGTCGATAAAAGTGTCGATCCATGCACGTTCAATAGGTAGAAATCCTGATATTTTTTCGTTTTCCTTGGGTCTAGCAAGATCTATTTCAGTATGAGCTGTGTTGAAGTCTCCACAAACGATGATATTTTTCCCTTTAGCTTTCAAATTATCAGCATAGGCAAGAAAGGTGTTATAGAAATCAAGTTTATATTCGAGTCGTTCCTTGTTTTTTTTTCCATTGGGGAAATAAATGTTGAAGAATACGAAATCGGGGAATTCGGTAATGAGAACCCTTCCTTCAGTGTCGAATTTAGAGATACCAAATCCGTTCTTAACTGTAACGGGTTTCTGTTGAGTATAGGTGGCAACGCCACTATATCCTTTCCGTTCCGCCGAATTAATAAAAACATGATACTGAGGGGTATTACGGAGGTGGGGTGGGATCTGTTCGGGGTTAGCTTTGATTTCTTGTAGGCATAATATTTCTGGTTGTTCTTTAGTTAACCAGGTAAATAACCCTTTTTTATCTGCAGCTCGGATGCCATTAACATTCCAACAAAGAAGTCGCATATGTTTCACATGGTGTTTTTTCTAGGAAATGTGCTAATAGAAAGGATGTTTTTACCATTGTCGAAAATATTATAATTCTTGAGGGCAGTGGCTTCATGAAAGATAATGATTTCGGCCACCTCACTATTGGGTTTATAAACATTCATACCCCTATAAATTATTAGAAAGACGATAAATGCGGGGGACATGCTAGCTTACATTACTGGCATTTCTGCCAAACTATTCGTTGTTCTGATTTTATCCCATCTCATCCGCTCTTTCATTTTCTTTTTGTTAGCCAAAAACGTTTTATATGACTTCAATATAGTTATGTCTAAAGGATACTTGTGCGTGGTTTTTGGAGGGATCCTCATGTCAGAAAAAACGTGTGATGTTTGTAAGAATATGTTTCATTTAGGCAATAATCAGTCAGGTTTAGTTTTTAATGATCGATTCTTTGTTTGTGAAAGCTGCTCTGTCCATATGTCCGAGGATGAGATTGAATGTTGGTCGAAAAGTATTATGCAAGACCCAGAACATGGTATGCCCATAGGACTATGGCTTATCCATGAACATAATAAGGATAAACCGCTATTTTCACAAAAAAAATAATAATTTAATTGGCCCATATTTCAAATATTTAAAAAAATATCAGTGTTTTAGTCATCACAATATTTTTTTACAGAAAGCAGGATGTCATGTCAAATGATTCTCCTCAAATTTGGTGGCAGTGTCATCACAGACAAAACAACAGAATGCTGTTTTAAACAACCCACTGTCGATCAATTAGCAAAGGAATTATTCCAAGCACAAAAATCCTTTATCCTAGTACATGGCGCTGGATCATTCGGTCATATCCAAGCAAAAAAATATCATCTTAACAATGGTTATTCCACAAAATCACAACTCAAAGGATTCAGTCTCACACATATGATGGTACAGAAACTAAACTCTATGGTTCTAAATACCCTCTATGATCATGGAATCCCTGCCGTTGGCCTTCCCCCTCATGCCATGATGATCCTCGATAATCACCAACCCCTCCAGTTTAATACCACAATTATTGATAACTACCTCGACCTTGGTCTTACCCCTGTTACCTATGGTGATGTAATCCTCGATAAATCCCAAGGTTTTTCCATCTGTTCAGGAGATCTTCTTATAGAAATCCTAGCAAAACAATACCACCCCGACAAAGTAATATTTGTCATGGATGAAGATGGCTTATTCACCGCAAACCCAAAATTGAATCCTGATGCCAAATTCATCACAGAAACGACCATAAAAGAACTCTCATCGTTACAAACAACCGCTAACACCTATGCAGATGTTACCAAAGGGATGCAGGGAAAAGTTGAAACCATCAAACGTATTGCTGCACATGGTATTGACACCTACCTTGTCAATGGGAATATACATAATCGATTATTTCATACGCTAATCGATAAGGAAACCAAATATACCCATATATTCGGTGACACCATATGAACCAAACCGAAGCACGAAAACGTGAACATATACAAATTGCCCTAGAAGAAAACATATCTGCACATCATAACTACTGGGACGATGTCCATCTCATCCACAACGCCCTACCAGAAATAAATGAACATGACATAGACATAACCACTACACTTTTTGGTAAACACCTTGGTGCACCAATTATAATCTCAGCAATGACTGGCGGATATTCAGAAGCAAAAAAAATCAATGAAAACCTTGCAGTTGCCGCAGAAAAATTCCAGGTTGGCATGGGAGTTGGATCACAACGATCCGCCCTTGAAAACGCCAGACTCAAAGACACCTACAGCATCATAAAATCATATGATATCCCTCTTAAAATAGCGAATATCGGTGCGTCACAACTTGTTCTATGGGATAAAAAAACAATTCTCGAAAACGCAGGAAAAATCGTCGAAATGATTGATGCTGACATCCTCGCTGTCTGTTTAAACTTCCTTCAAGAAGTCGTACAGCCAGAGGGTGAAACCCATGCAAAAGGCTGCCAAAAAATGATACAAATGCTCGCAGATGAATTTAATCGCCCCATTCTAGTAAAAGAAAGCGGGGCTGGAATATCATACGAAGTAGCCGACCGTCTAGGTCAAACCAAAATTGCTGGCATCGATATTGGCGGACTTGGAGGTACCTCATTTTCTGCAGTTGAATACTATCGAGCAAAACAAAAAAACGATCAATATAATATGCGCGAAGGACAAACCTTCTGGGATTGGGGAATACCCGCACCTACCGCCATACAAGAAACAGGAAACGCAACAAACTGGGAACTCCCTATAATAGCCACAGGCGGAATACGACATGGACTCGATGTCGCACGCGCCCTAATCATCGGTGCAGATGCAGCCGGTATTGCCCATAGCCTCCTCAGACCAGCAACCATTAGTCAAGAGGCTACCCTACAAGAATTCGATATGATTACACATGAACTACGCACTACCATGTTTCTAACCGGAATAGCATCAATTGATGAACTCCCAAAGGTGAGATATGATTATGGACCATACGGACCTTATTACTACGCTTAAAGTAAAAGCTGATCAATTCAACGATTTTTGGATAAAATATTTCCCCGACGGTGAACCAGCGAGCCTTTTTGAAGCTACAAAACATTTACCCTCCGGAGGAGGAAAACGCTTACGACCGGTATTAGCCCTACTCAGCTGTGAAAGCATCTCACAAAACTGCTATGACGTACTCCCCTTCGCTGCAGCTTTGGAACTTGTCCATAATTTCTCCCTAGTTCATGATGACATCATGGATAACTCAACACTCCGCAGAAATCTCCCCACAGTCCATGTCAAATATGGTGAACCAACTGCTATTCTCGCTGGAGATTATCTATTTGCTAAAGCCTTCGAAGCAATGCATGATCTAAATGTTGATCTCGATTTGTACAAAAACCTCAATCACGGTCTTATCGAATGCATATTAGCCATTTGCGAAGGACAACAACTCGATATGATATTCGAGCACCGAGCAACCATAACCGAAACAGAATATATGGATATGATCAAAAAGAAAACCGCCGTACTCTTTAGTTTAGCATCTTATGGCGGCGCTGAAATAGCTGGCGCCGATACAACCATGGTTACAGCAATGAAAAACTATGGAATCTACCTCGGACTAGCATTTCAAATTTGGGATGATTATCTTGATCTCAGTAGTGACGAACAAACCCTTGGTAAAGACATCGGTAATGACATACGAAACGGAAAAAAAACCCTCATAGCAGTGAACGCCCTTCAAATTGCTACTGGCACCCAAAAAACACTCCTCCAACAAACCTTCGGCAATCCAAATGCCACTGAACTAGACATTCACCAAGTATTTAGTCTTTTTAAAGACCTCAAATCAATCGAATACGCTCGAAAAACCGCTATGAATTTCAACACTAAAGCAAAACAATGTCTCGGACTATTACCTGAAACCAATACCAAACAACTTCTATATCATTTAACTGATTATGCTATACAGCGAGTAACCTAATATGTCTGCACATATCCCCGAAACCATAATACGAAAATACGCCCTTCAAAACGCTATTTTATTCAATGGACACGCCAACGAAAAAGCAGTACTTGGAAAAGTCATAGGACATTTTAAAAAAAATGGAATATCCCTAAAAGAACTTATACCTCTTACACAAAAAATCGTCACAGAAATTAACACCTTATCACAAACACAACAAACACAAGAACTAGAAAAACTTGCACCTGAATTACTGCACAAAGAAAAAAAAGAACGAACCTTCAAACTCCCCCCCCTCTTTCATGCAATACAAAACCAGGTTATCACCCGCTTCCCACCAGAACCAAACGGCTACCTACACATCGGTCATGCCAAAGCAGCCATAATCGACTATCAATACGCAAAAATGTACAATGGAAAATTTATCCTCCGATTTGATGATACAAACCCAGAAAACGCACAACCCGAGTTTTATGCCGCCCAAAAAGAGGATCTCCAATGGCTAGGCATCCATTGGGATGAGGAATATCGAACATCAGATCACCTCCCCCAACATTACCGCTTTGCAGAACAACTTATTACCCAAGGAGATGCCTATGTCTGTACCTGTTCCCCGGATGATATTAAAACTAATCGCTATACTAAGAAACCCTGTAGTTGCCGTAGCCAAAGACCATACGATAATATACAAAAATGGCATGATATTCTCTTAAAGAAACAAGATACTGGTATTCTCAGGCTTAAAGGCGACATGCAATCCGCAAATACAGCAATGCGTGATCCCACCCTTTTCCGAATCATCAATTCATCGCATCCAATATATGGAACTACATACCATGTATGGCCTACCTATGATTTCGCTGGCGCTGTCGAAGATAGTATCAGTGGTGTAACCCACCCATTTCGTACCAAAGAATATGAGCTACGTGATGAATGCTATTTCTACCTTCTTGATCGATTACATCTTCGAAAACCTTATCTCATGGAATTCGCCCGGCTTTCAATAACTGGCATGCCTGTTTCAAAACGAAAAATCAAACCCCTGATAGATCAAGGAATCGTCCATGGATTTGATGATATTCGTCTACCAACATTACGCGGTCTTAAAAAAAGAGGAATACATTCCAAAGCCATTGAACAATTCGTTCTTTCACAAGGAATATCAAAAGTTGAATCAGTCGTACCCTTTGGGCTTGTTGAAGCAATGAATAAAAAATTATTAGACCCCATAACACAACGATATTTTTTTGTTCCTAATCCCACTAAAATCCAAGTAATAAATGCACCAACCATCACGAAATCAATTCCACTACACCCTACAAATAAGACCCTCGGATATCGAAAAATATCCACCTCTAATATTTTTTATATCCCCGCTGAAGATGTTAAAGACCTTAAAGTGGGGGAAATCTTCCGATTGAAAGATTTGTATAACATTAAACTTGTTTCAACAACCCCAAATGTCATCTGTGAATTTATGAGTTATGACCTCATTTCAGATTCTCGAAAAATTCAATGGTGCACACAGGACCATGTTCCTTTAAAGTTATTTATTCCCCATCTATTATTCCATGGCGAAGAATTCAACCCCGATAGCTTAGAGGAAATAAACGGGTTTGCGGAAGAAGCACTAAAGCAAGTATCACTAGGTTCTGTCATACAATTCGAAAGAGTCGGTTTCGTCCGCATTGATAAAGAAAATAACAACTTAGTTGGCTACTTTACACATAAATAGAAAATTAGACTTTACTTAAGTCCATATTTTTTTGATACAGTCTTGGTAAAGTTTTTAAGTCTACGATTGTTTCTTAACCTATCTGGGATGCAAGAGTCAGGATGGGAAATATATGATTAAACCTGCCCTTATAACAGGGGTTTTATTCATTCTGTGCGGTATTATTTTTTGTTCATCAGTAGCAGCAGATTCATGGTTTCGACCAACGAGTCAGGAAACTCAATTAATTACGGTGGCAGTGATTATAGGAGTTGTTGCATTAATTGGAGCATTTTTCTTCCTTGCAAGTGGGGTGAAGTATGTCACTGCTGAAAATGTGCTCGATACTGATGTTCGTAAGAATTTGTATCATTATATCGATGAATGTCCTGGTTCGCATCTCCGTGAGATAGCACGTGAACTTGATTTGAAACCAAGTAATGCTGCATGGCATCTGCGTAAACTAGAACAAACAAATTTAGTTCGAAGTCGATTAATTGGTGGTAAAAAGGTCTATTATCTTGTTGAGGGTGGTATCGAGTCGCGGAAACGCGCCATTGCTGAATCAATTCTTCGAAATAGCAATGCATACAACATTATGCAATTCTTGTATGATAATCCTGGTAAGCATCTTCTGGAAATTGCGCATGCTCTTCAATTGAATCATCATGTTGTTAAATGGCATATTAAAAAGATGTATTTAGCTGAATTAGTCGAGGGAGATACAACGAACTCAGCATATCCTGTGTATTATCCAACAGAAATTGGGGCAGAAGCGTTACAGAATTATCTGCCATCTAATCGAAATAGAAATAAGGCGGCTTAGATACGGCCAACGTCAACAACTTCAACGTTTTCTATATTTTTTATTGTT
>JAHJFH010000052.1 GCA_018824925.1 Thermoplasmatota archaeon | reverse complement strand
TTCAAGTGATCGACCTGAATGTGTACCACAGAATTGAGCCTGCATTACCTGTGAATTATGAAGAAAATTAATACAAAATTCCTTACCTTCAGTAATAAGCAGATGACTGTATCGTTGAGGAGCAATAGAGATACCATGCAGTGGTGGTTTTTTCGAAAGAGGTGTATGCCAAGAAACAGTAATGCAATTTGGTTTATCAGTATCATCAATACAAGTAACAAGGACTGTTGACATGGGAAAAGCATATTGATAGAATTTAGAAAGAGAGCCATTAATTTTCATGTTTTATCATCCAGTTATCCAGGTTTATCGTTAAAATTTTATGATGGCGTCCAGAAGCCCATGTGCATAATTAATGCAACCAAATGCGGTAAAATAATCTTTTTTTCCATGATAGTATTGAGCATCTTGATAGTATTGGTGAGCGAGCGTGCTAATTTTTTGCTGTATAGAGGTAAGATTCTTTGCTGTAACGATAGTGTAATTATCAATGAACATCGTTAGATCTTTTTCAATACGGGTGCTTTGGTTCATAAATTACGGATGTGGAGATGGTTGAAGGTGTTTAAAATTTTCGTTGTTCTGAAGTATTTTGTCGTGCATGAAGCGATAAAATGTTTTGTCGGATTTATGGCGACAGAATAGAAAAATATTTAAAGCTTGAAATTAACCAATTTTTATAAAATTAAGAGCAATAAAAATTACTGTAAACGGATGGGTGCCAGGAGAATTGCGTATCAATAAAGCAACAGAACGAGCAATTAATGACCTGTTTCGGTCTCGCGCAGAATCACAAATTTATCTTTTTTTATTACGCAAGAAAGGTGCACGAAGTATCGATATCATCCGCGGAACACACCTTCATCCAAGCACGGTACGAGAATTACTCGCACGAATGCATACCCGACGAATGATAATTCGAGAGAAACAAAAAAATGATCACATCGGTAAAAATCCCTACCTATATCGAGCAATACCCCCCTTAGCATTATTAAAACGATATGCACACGAACTCGAAACACGCCTAAACCATATAGCCGCTTTGGATAGTACTGATACCTCAAATGCAACAATTCGGATTCAAATACAGGAGGGTGATACCTAATGATAGCTCACACTCTCGCACGATTTTTAGTTGCAAAACCAAAATTGGTCATATTACTATTCACCATTTTTACGGGCATCATAGGTCTACAAATCCAGAATGTATATATGGTATCTGATCTCACCGAATATTTACCACAGGATCACCCCTCGATCATCCTATGGCGCGAAATAAACCAAGAGTTTCAACTGAGTACTACCATTGTGGTCTATGTACAAGCTGATGACATCAGGGATTCCTATGTATTACGTGAAATGGATCGGGTTGCAAGTAAAATTAACTCCTATGATCTTGATAAAGGTGGAAAAGATGGGATTATTTCAGTACGTAGTATCGCCGCGTTAATTAAAGAAGAAAACGCAAAACCCTATGCTCCTGGTGGCTTAGGAGGCACTGGTCATTTTGAAATCCCTGAAGACCCAACATTAATTGCCCGATACATCGCCCGATCATCAGTACAACTAATGAAAGGGGTTCTCTTTGTCAACAATTATACCGTTGCTGTCATCATTTTCCAATTAGCAAAAGGCGCAGATTATTCATCAATACTTTCTGATGTTAAATCGGTTATTGAGAAGGAAGCACGGTATTCAGAGATGACGGTGACTGGACTTGTTGCGATGCAGCGTGCAATTCAACAAAAAACCATGGAGAGCATCAAAATTGTATTTCCTGTTGCGATTCTGCTAATATCTATTGTTATTTTCTTTTTTAACCGAACAATAAAAGGTGTCATCATTGTATTTCTCCCCCTTGCCTATGCATTAGTATTAACCTTTGGGATATTTGGAATTGTCCAACCACAGCTTACCCTATTATCAATAGCAATTGTTGCTTTGCTAATAGGCTTAGGAGTAGATTATTCAATTCATTATCTCAATCGTTTCGCCGAAGAGAACACGGTTGAGGATAAAAT
>JAHJFH010000317.1 GCA_018824925.1 Thermoplasmatota archaeon | reverse complement strand
GCACAAAATTCAAAACAATCCACACAACCAAAAAAAGCAACTACAACGAAAACAAATACTAAACAAATTGAAAAAACAGTGCCACAAAAAACCACAACTACTTATAAACCACAACAAAAAGTACATGGTATTGATAACACAGAACTTGAGGCAGTACTCAAAGGTTTAACTACAACCATCAAAGTTGTTGGTTGTGGAGGAGCGGGAACAAACACCATTGCACGGTGTCTAAGTACTGGTATCAGTGGGGCTGAACTTATCTCATTAAACACAGATGCTCAGCATTTGCTCCTTTCCGAATCACCACATAAAATTCTTATCGGACGTCATTTAACACGCGGTCTCGGCGCTGGGTCATTACCACAAATTGGAAAAGAGGCTGCTCTTGAAACCGAACAAGATATCCGTGAAGCACTTATCCCCGCAGACATGGTCTTTGTTACTTGCGGTCTCGGTGGAGGAACTGGTACAGGATCCGCACCTATTGTCGCTCGTATAGCAAAAGAATCCGGTGCTCTCACTATTGGAATAGTGACTCTTCCATTCAATGTCGAAGGTATGGTCAGAATGCAAAATGCCAATGGTGGTCTCAAGGAACTCAGAGAGATATGTGATACCGTAATCGTTATCCCCAACGATAAACTTCTCGATATCGTACCCAATCTTTCACTCAATGCCGCGTTTAAAGTTGCTGATGAAGTATTAATGCGATCCATTAAAGGTATTACCGAAATGATTACTATGCCCGGTTTAGTAAACCTTGACTTTGCCGATCTTCGCACGGTCATGAAACGTGGTGGAGTCGCCATGATAGGCCTTGGAGAAGCAGAGGGAGAAAATAAAGCAATCAACGCTGTATCAGAAGCCCTTAACTCACCCTTGCTTGAGGTTGATATTTCAGAAGCAACGGGCGCCTTAGTTAATGTAACTGGTGGTGATGACATGACCATCAGCGAAGCTGAAAAAGTCGTTGAAGAAATCTACGGAAAAATCGATCCCAATGCCCGTATTATATGGGGAACCACTATTGAACCTGGATTAAAAAGAACCATTCGCGCAATGCTTGTTATCACTGGCGTCAAATCCAAACAAATACTTGGTCCTGAACAAAGAGCTCTTCAAAACTCTGAATTCGGAATTGACCTGGTTAAATAGGCGCACAACGCGCCAAATTCTTTATATATACCTTATTATTTGACCCTTTACCATATAAGCTATCAGGTGTCATGCGTGAAACAAGAGAAATCAACGATGGACAAAATAAGGGATATGCAACATCGGATTGAAGCACGACAACAACGAATTGGCAAAGGAAAATATGGCCGTGTCCTCAAAATGGCACGGAAACCAACGAATGAAGAATACGAAAAAACAGCAAAAATAACCGGAGCCGGCATACTACTTATTGGCGCTATTGGATTTCTCATTTATTTTATCGTAGACGTAGTTATCCCGTGGATTCTTGGAGCACTGGGCTAATAAAAAGGATGTTTATTCCTATGCAGAATGCTATTGATGAAGACTCATATGAAGAAAAATCAAATATTTTCACAATTAAAACACAAGTAGGAAAAGAACAAAACACTGCAGATCTTATAAATAGCCGTGCACAGAAATCAAAAATGGATATACCAGCAATACTGGTAACCCCCGAATTACGAGGATACATTTTTGTTGAAGGATTCGACGAAGAACATCTAAAAAACGTGATAAAAACCATTTCCTATGCACGAAATATGCTTGATGGTGAAATACCCATTGATCAAATCGAACATTTCCTCACCCCTGCATCAGCTGTAGCAAAAATCACTGAAGGAGATACAGTTGAAATGGTCGCTGGGCCTTTCAGAGGTGAAAAAGCAAAAATCACGCATATTGATTACTCAAAAGAAGAAATCACGGTTGAATTACTTGATTCCATGGTCCCCATCCCAATAACTGTCCGTGGAGAACAAGTGCGCGTTATCAAGCGGAAAGATGAAGACGAATCAAAAGGAGGCGAATCATAGACATGGCAGATATCGTTAAAGCATTAGTCGATGGCGGTAAAGCATCAGCTGGACCACCACTAGGCCCTGCATTGGGGCCAATGGGTGTCAACATCATGCAGGTCATCAATGCAATCAATGAAAAAACAAAAAATTTCCAAGGTATGAAAGTTCCTGTAAAAATTATTATCAACCCTAAAACTAAGGACTTTGAAATTGAAATTGGTACCCCACCTGCCGCATCTCTTATTTTAAATGAGATTGGAATCGAAAAAGGATCAGGATCACCTTTTAAACATAAGATTGGAAATATAACTGTTGAACAAGCAATAAAAATAGCGAAAATGAAAGATTCTAGTCTCCTTGGAAAAAATATTAAGCAAAAAACCAAAGAGGTTATTGGTACCTGCCAGTCAATCGGTGTTACCGTTGAAGGTAAACCTGCTCGAGAAATCCAGAAAGCAATTGCCAACGGGGATTTTGACGGAAAATTTAGTTAAAACTAGGGTAGTTACCACGATTATATTCGCTTGAAACCACGTTTAAAAAATTGTTTCAATGACAGTTGCATCCGTTCTTGTCGATAGGTAAGAGGCATTGTTACGCCCTCCCCCCACGTCTGTTTTTTTTGAATAGCTGTAAGAACGGCATCAATGGTTAATTCCATCGTATCAATAAGGGTATACGATGTTCCAGCATATTCTGGATGATGTGAGTCACTACCACCGGTTCCACCAAGCCGAAATTCCTTTGCAATCCGTGCTGTTTTTAGATTGGTATTGGGTAGACTACACCCATTAAATACTTCAATTGCTGAAAGTCGGGTATGTATTTCTTTTAATTTTGCTTTTTTAATACCTGACATATTTCGATAGAGATGTGGAACAATTGGGAGACCACCTGCATCAAGTACCGTATCAACCGTTTCAGCAACCGGTAAACCTGATTGAAACGTTGTACGTACGTTAAATGCTAAAAGATGTCCATCTTTTGTTGATATTTCCACACCAGGAATAACCAGAAAATCTTTTGGTGCATCTTTCAGCGCTTGCAACCCACCTTTGATAGAGTTATGGTCAGTGAAAGCGACACCGTTAAGGCCTTTTTTTTTTACAATAGACATAATTTCTTTGGGTGTTCCTGTAGCATCATCAGAAAATTGTGAATGGAGGTGTAAATCAAGCTTTAACATTGTTACTCACTATGTTGTGAAGGGGTGGTAGATGTGGGTAGTATTTCTACCTTACGATTTTGATTATATGGAGGGGACTGATAAATTGTCACAATAACTATAAGTATCATTAATGAGAGAGTATAATATACAAATGGGGTGAGTGTGTAAATGAACAGTTGTTCAATAACCTGTAAACATTTTATTGAACTGGTTCAACTATATCCCGATCTTCCATCAATTATGCTCCTTCCGAGGGATACATGAAAGAAAATAAGGAAAAAATCCAACAATTATATGAGGATGCCTTTTATTTACATCTTGTTCATGTAGGAAAACTTGAGCGACGAGCATATCTACAACCCCCAAAGAACCATAAGAAGAAATAAAAATTTTTTTTTTAAATTGAGTAAAACACGGTCCAGACTACGATATTGATAAGAAGTGCGTACGTGGCAAGTCGTAATCCATTACTCAATTGTAGATGTAAAATAAACCATCCCACACTTAGAAATGAGAACCAGATAAGAACTGCTGCTAGGAAAAGACCCCCTAGCCAGGCACCTAGCACCATTTCGACACTAATGCCAATAATACTAATCAAGATAACAGCAAGTAGAAACGTTGTTTTCGATAAATGCAACACATAATCTGTGGGGAGTGCGGAAAATCGATCAAGAAGTAATAGCCCTGAATATAAAATTAGAATATCAACCCCAACATTTATTATAAATATCAAAAATATCCAGACCATAAGAAATGGTTGACTTGTTTGTGTTGGAGAAAACAACTCAGGATCCGGTGAGGGATACACTGGGATTGGGTTGCCATATGCTGAGAGGTGAGTAATAACTAACCAACCTATGACGACTATCAAACAGTACAAACAAGTGTGTATTGTTGGTTTCATATAATCAAATATCGAGATTATTACAGGTCTACAATAACATTTTCCTTCTTATATTTATGCAGGAAAAAGGTTAAATAATAAGATTTTATTGGCGGGGTTGGGAGAGGCATAAATGTTATATTCAAAAAACAAATACGTAAACAACCATAGCTTCGGTGAGTTAGAGCTAGTAGATAAAGAACTGTTTTTTATCTGTGCTAATCGACGTGATAACTAACTCACATACACCCTTTTTTCCCCCAACAAATAGCTCCAGGAAATATATTTAAGCTATCAATTTATATCAAAGACTATATCGTATTAGTGAGTGTGGGAATGTATGGAAGATCATGGGATGGGGTTAAAAGTCTCACAGCAGATAGAGAGAATTCCAACGGGTATTGAGGGATTAGATACTAATCTACATGGAGGTTTACCGCAGGGAAGCATCACCCTTGTTTCTGGTACACCCGGAACTGGTAAAACCATTGTCTGTTTTCAATACATTTTCACTGGATTAAAACAAAATGAAAAATGCTTATATCTTGCATCAGATGAAAGAGTAGGCAATCTACTACGACAAGCAAAAGAACTAGGATTTGATTTTCAACCATACATAGACCAAGGGTTACTAACCTTCAAGTATCTCGATCTTGACCGAGGGGATATACATCGAGACATTGAGGAGGATATACGAACTGGTGGGTACCACCGAGTGGTGCTCGATTCACTCACACCCGTATCTGAAATGCCGGTTTGGATGGTCAATAAAGGAAATGAAATCATACCCTCGAAAGATACCTTCGCTACCTCATCATTTCCCCTGGGGTCATCGGAAGCCACACGAATCCATGTACGTCGTCTCATGAGTATCCTTTCAAATGATATGACCACGACATTAGTTACCTCAGAAATTCCTGAGGGATCGCGGACTCTCTCTCGAGATAGTGTATCAGAATTTCTTGCTGATGGAATACTTATATTAGATCTTGATACCACGATGGATCGTCGAAAACTAACTGTACGGAAAATGCGAGGAACCCGCCATAGTTTGAAACCCCGAGATATCCAGATAGGTTTCGGTGGTATTAAATTACTCTAACTATATTAGAGTATAATGATTAATCATTCACTACACCCCCACGAGCTTCAAACATTTTTCATAACACATGAGTTAAGTAACAATCCATTAATCCCTCAATTGATTACCTGGGGAAAACAATATGCTGAACTTAACCCACATAAAACCCTAACTGGATTGTTAAGCGCAGGATATAGTAGACGTATCGTGTGTACACGAGATGTTCTCGCAGTTTCAGCGCTAACCCGCGAAGATATCATAGAAATTGTTGACTTCGACGCAATAAAACAAGTGTTATTGATTATTGGAAAAAAAGCACCAATAAAAAACACTGCAACACATTGGATGATTCATAATGCACGAACAGACATAGGCGTAATTTTTTCACTTACCCTACAAGAAAAAGAAATAAACGATAACCAGCTCCCAGAAATCCTTATCAACACATCCCAACCAATATACGAACAGGTCAAAATTATCCTCCAAACACTTCAACACCATACCAAATTTATAATAAATGAAAAAAACGTGTTCATCACTGCACGAACATTTTCAGAACTACACGAATACCTTCGGAGGATTCTTCAATGAAAATCAACGGAAAAGATCAAACAGCGATATGGGTCAAAAACAAAACTATTTATTTCATAGATCAACGAAAACTACCATTTGCCTATGAACTATATACAGCAAAAACAGTGGACGATATTGCATATGCCATTAAAGACATGGTGGTCCGGGGTGCGCCAGCCATAGGTGCCGCAGCTGCATATGGTATGGCTCTTGGATGCAAAACACCAGAAAAAACCGCAACCATACTTCGATCAACCAGACCAACTGCCCATGACCTATTCTATGCTGTCCAGTATATGCTCAACCATCTAAAAAACGGAAAAGATCCATTTACGGTTGCAGAAACATTTGTTCAAGACATTATCGATCGTTGCCGAAGAATAGGTGATCATGGCAACACCCTGATCAAAGATGGTATGCGCATTCTCACCCATTGCAATGCCGGAGCTTTAGCAACTGTTGATTATGGTACAGCACTTGCACCATTTCGCGCTGCCCATGCACAAGGAAAAAACATTTTTATCTACGCTGATGAAACTCGTCCCCGCTTGCAGGGATTATTAACTGCTTGGGAGCTCCATCAAGAAGGAATTCCTCATGTATTAATAGTCGATAACGCCGCTGGTTACTTCATGCAATTGGGACAAATAGATATGGTGATTACCGGAGCTGACCGTATCGCAGCAAATGGAGATTCTGCAAATAAAATCGGAACCTATGAAAAAGCAGTTCTTGCAAAAAAACATCACATACCCTTCTATGTAGCAGCACCCATTAGCACATTTGACAAATCACTTGCCACTGGAAAGGAAATCATTATTGAGGAGCGCTCCCCTCTTGAAATTACCCATCCATTTAAATCGCAACTCATGCCAGAATGGGTGTCTGTTAAGAATCCTGCGTTTGATATTACCCCTAGTGAGTTAGTCACGGGATATATTACTGAAACTGGGGTAATAAAAAAGCTTCTCTAATAATTTATTTTAATAGTTTCAACGAGGTTATCTTTACCCTCTTATACCAGCGGAACCGTCCCCTTGATACAATAGGTGATTATTATGATTATATGGACCTATCGAATATCGGGAAAAACGGGTACTATTCTCACGCAAGATCCACTCTATGCAGAAATTAAAAGCAAGATGGGATATTTAGTGTATTGTACTCGAAAGAACACGATGGCAAAATATTTTCATTAAAAAAAAGAAAGAAAAAAAGGGTGAGTTTAACCCTCATTAATTGGTTGGTAGGGGTTAAACGCCGGGTCACCATACAAGGTGAACTCGTGTAACGCAACATATTTTTTATCAAGGGTTCGCGTACGATCGTTTTCATCTCTGATGCCGTTAATAAATTTTAAAAACTCAGCGTTAACAATGCTATCACCGCTATTAAAGGTAAGTGGTGGAGTCCAAAGGAAAGTTGTGTTCGCATCCTTTGGGAGATATTGGTTTTTCGCATTTCGAAGTGCCATACCTGTAGTGTTATCGTTAATAAGATCTAATACGAAATCCTCAGCAATGACTGCTCCAAAGTGAAGATCAGGGTATTCACCTTTAAGCTTCAGATGGAGAGTTGCGTTTAGTAAACCAAGTAATCCAAATCCAAGGCCTCCTTTAAATGGTCGAGGTTCGAGATACCCGGGATCAGCGGTTACACGGGTGGCACCAATATAGCCATTAACTCCTGCGTGTAGATATGCCTGGGATAAACAATTGGTTCCTACAATCCCATCTGTACGACCGGTGATACAGCTCTCTACAAAAATAATGGAGGGCCCGTATTCCATAGATTCGACACCTCGGATATCAAAGCTTCCTTTGGTGGAAAGCCCACTGCGGATGCTGGGTATTATTCGAGAAAGAGGTGTTATAAAGGGAAATCCTTTTGTGTCAATCCAGATGTCCCCAAATTCATATAGATTATAGGATCCATGGGCAAAAGCAAAGATGAAATTGCTATTGAGTTGATCCTGTCCTCCGGTAACCTTCTTTTCATTGCTGAGAAGATAAATATACAATGAGGGGAAGAGCAGTCTATTTAGTACCCCAGCTTTTTTGATTTTAGTAAGACCTTCTTTGGTAAATCCCGCACGTTGCGATGTTAGCCAAAACGTGTTTTTTGCATCAAATTCCCCGGTTTCTACCTGTTTTTTTAATCGTTCATTGATAAACCAGCTTTCACCTGTGGGGAATTTTGTTGGTTCATCACGACCCTGGCTGTACAAGATTTTTCCCAAGCGAGTAATGATGGGGAGGTTTTGGAATTCTAGACCACAACCCGTTTGTATAAGTGCATTGTTTTTCCAATTACCACGGCCATCAATAATAATATCATAAAAGATGGTTCGTGCGATGAGTGCACTGCAATCCTGGGCATCCCATCCGGTGACACGACCAACAGCGTTTTCCATAAAAGGCCAGTAGCTAAAGGTGTTGTTTTCAGGGTCTGAATGGTTCACATCGATATCGCCATAGATAAAATCACTGGGAAGCATAAACCCAAACATGTATGAGGAGGTATCAAGTCGTCCGTCGGGGTTGTAATAGTAATACATTGGTATCATGGTTGGATCTGCAGCGATGGCAATATGAATGGGATTGTCTCGGTAATGATTTCGCAGTTCCTCAAGATTTTCAACAGGTATATCTGCGATATCTGCGAGTACGTCATTTAACGCATCATGAATGTCCATGGTGTGGTTATTAGATGGATGGACAAGGAGTGGGTTTGTTCCGGGTTGTGATACACCAGGGCATGTACTACCATTGTTGAATACGGTATCGTCTGCAGCAAAAGCAAATTCGGGTTTCGCCCAGATAATCCCTTTATGGTATGCTGTTAGATAGGGGGTCATCGTTGAGAGATTTGGCATGGTAGGTATAATAGCATTACTAAGATTTTCTATGGTTACGCGAACAAAATAATCTCCTGCTTTATCTGCAAACCATTGGCCATAAAGCTGAATTTTAAAGGTACCTGGTTCATCATATATCGTGAGTTCATAATGTAAACGATCCTCAAGCAAATTACCATCAGCATCTCGAACGGGGATGCCACCACCGGTTGTGCCAAACATGTACCGCGGGCCATTCGGACTTGAGATCATACAGGAGAGACGATCACCAAGATCATCGACATTACCTGGATTCATATTGACTACATCAAGGATTATACGAGCGAATTTGTATGATTCTGGTACCTCAAACTCATGGGCAACCATTTGATTTCCTTTAAGCGCAGTTGAGAGAGCTTGTGTGGGAAGGACTAGTCCAGATGCTACAGATCCTGTGAATTCAGTACTGGTTGAGTCATAGGTCTCAGGTGTGGTTATATCCAGTGGGTTGGTCATGGTGATGTAGGTTACTGGTTCCCCAAATTTCATTTCAATAAGGGTAATCATATCGGAGAGTATGGCATCAATTGAAGTGTACTGTGTGGTATTGTATCCTGTGGTGTTTAAATCACCACACACGAAAAGATGCTGCACACCAAGTTCATCAAGGATTGCAGTCACCTCTATATCAACTATATCAGTGACAATAACGGGGATGTTAAGATACGAAGCAAGTGGTGTCGCTGCTACCCCAAGATTATATCCTTCTTGGGACTCTTCAATTAGAAGTGCTCCTGCGGTGTTTTCCCAAAATAAATCTGCGATGGATAGGGAGATTTCCTTTGGTGTATAAATATCACTAATTATCATGTTTACCCCAATACCGATGTCGTCCTCTGCGCGTTCAACTGCGCTAGAGGG
>JAHJFH010000316.1 GCA_018824925.1 Thermoplasmatota archaeon | reverse complement strand
CTGATTTACAAGTATTGCTTCAGCGAGATCCCGCCCGTCATAAGATCCCGCTTCAGCAGGGTTTATTACAATAATCATGCAGGTTAAAATTATAATCGTACTTAGATATATGGAAAATAACGTTTTCATTTTAATTAATCCCTCCCGGATAATCAACTATTGAAATTGTATTTGATTCACTTGGTACTCCATCAATAGTACTTGTCTTAGGAGTTAATACGCATTTCCACACATCTCCAAGTCCAATTTCTTCGGCAACAATAATACTAAGATTGCTATCGCAATTTAAGGTACCCAGATAATTTTGATAAATTTGTTCTGATGAAATTACGCGTTGATAAATGCATACCTCATCCAATATTCCTGTAAAATTATTTTCACCACCAATTGGTTTGCCTGTTATTTCTAAATCGTCAATAGCAACATATTCTGATGTAGAAGATGTCATCCATTTGAATTGTAAAAATAATTCATTTATTTCATCTGGTATATCTGCATTGATGTTAGTCCATGGCATTTGACCTGATCCGATATCGGGATTATTTATTTCGAAAAGTGGTGTCCAATTCAAATCATTTAGATAATATAATCCAAGAAAATCAGAGTCCTCGGTGTTGATATAACTATACCATATGGTAATCTGTACATCTGAGTATCCCTCAAGAGATATACCTGTTCGGTTAAATGCGGCATATTCTGGATCGAAATCTCCAGTTCCACCAAGGGAATAGGTTCCAGAATGTGGTGTTAATATGCTGCTACTTCGAAGATCCAAATCACAATCAATACGATCACTACCAGTTACATTAACATATACCATATCAAAAATAATATGGTCATAATCACTATTACCATCACATTCGATAACAAATCGTGCTTGATCAGTAAAAGTAAAATCTGTTTCATTTACATAACATATAGTATGATAAAAATGATTGTTACTATACTGCCCAGTTCCAATAGTAATGGTTCGAATAAGATGATTATTTAGTCCGTCATAGTACTTGACATAAAAACGTTCACCATTTTCCATTGAAACCGCAATCCACCAGAAATCCAAGGTCATCTGAGAATACCCATTAGTATCCGCTGAAATCATATCTGTGTAAGCTGAGGAACCCCAGCCGTTATCATCACGCAAATGGATTGAATAACTGCCATCATAAGAATACGAACCAGCTGAATACATACTACAGTCATAACCACCATCATTCCAATTTCCCCATTGATTACCCTCAAATGAATCAGTGAATAGATTCTCTGTTTCCTCACCACCTTCTTCTGTACTATTGTGTTGATTCCAATTATATTTCTCGTCTAATGTTTCAAAACCTGTAGCAAAGAGTATTTCCCGATCAGCACGTCCCGTACCTTTTCCTAATAGACCAGATGGCGAGTTACCAGATCCGAGGACTTCGCCATTTCCATGTACTTGTTCAGAAATGTCCAATTCACCATCAATAAATATTGACGCTATCCCTGTTGATGCAGCATATGTTACAACGATTTGATGCCATTGACCATCAGATACCATGCACGTACCTTTTACATCGGCAATACCATCAGAACTATTTGTACTCCATTTTATCGTAGTATCTGATACAGCTAATTCACAATAATTATCTCGACCAAATGATAGAATAGTCCCTGAAGCTGCTGAGGTTTTAATCCATACCTCGATCGATAAATCATCAATATAACTCCCTGGAAAACAATATGGAAGTAAAATATATTGGTTACCACTAAATTGATATGCCCCACCAGAAACTCCTGTGGCAATCCATGATGCATCAACCACTGATCCATTATGGTTTCCTGCATAATCACGCACTAGAACTCCGCTATTGGTATCAAAGGGCATTAATAGATATGCTAATGGCTCAAAAGACTCTCCTTCTTTTAATAACCATGTATATATGATGCTAGTAGGATTCAACTCTGGGGCAATGTTTTCACCAAAACATAGTAAATCTTCATCTGGAGTATTAGATCGTAAACTCGAAAATAGTACAGATATACTTGCTGAAGGTGGAATCTGAATACGAATATCTTCATTCAAACAACCATCAAAAATTATTTCTCGTTCATTATTCTCAAAGATACAAAAAACCAATATAGAAATTTCACCTTCCTCATTAAATAACTCAATATCTATAGGAGGTTTTAACTGATCACCAATCTCCCAAGGAGTATTCTCATAAGAATAAACGTAGGTGTGGTTACTCTGAGTAACATGAATTTCATAGGACATCAGAGTTTCTCCACCCATGTGTTCAATTATTACTGAACCATCCTCAACTACGTACCCT
>JAHJFH010000315.1 GCA_018824925.1 Thermoplasmatota archaeon | reverse complement strand
TAATAAACATATGTTTTAATTACATCCAGGGAGGACACCAACACATGTATAAGAGTTCTGTCAACAAAATGTTAGGCTGTGGAATTATTGTTTTTTTTATATTATCAGGATGCACACCCATTAGTGGAAGCATCACCAAAAACATAACTTCTGAAAAATCCATCGCTAATCCAAGCACAAATATCGATGTTGAGAGAGCGATTGTGTCCTGCTCTTCGTATGGTATAGGGCAAAAAGATTCGGAACATAAGATTATAATGAAATATGACGATGCTGAAATGCTATTGAATAATATTAACAACTATGCCGCTTTAATAGCTCAAGATCCACAATCAATAGAAGCAACTAATCTTCAACAAGAAATAATTACACTTGCGGCAGAATATGGTCTTGTCCCAAAAGATACACTATCTCAGATCAATAGGATACAAGTACCCAGACAACGGTTATTCCCCAATGTTCATCTCGGTCCAAAATCCAAGGCAGATGAATGGTTCTGTAACTATGCCGCAGCGTGACAGGGGTCATCTACACCAGTAATTATCCTCCCACGACTCATCCCAATCCTACTTACACCTATACCTCGGTTGTTTTATCGATGGAATTGTCGTATTGGCTATTCTTCTTGTGGCGGGCTTCGTTCGGGAACGGGGTTTATGGCTGTTGGTGATCAGACGGGTACTACTCTTGGTTTCTGGTGTATTGGATTTAGTGTGTTTCTCCCGCCGGTTATGGCGTTTGGCATAATTGGCTATGCCTTGTATTGTAGTGTCGAAGCGGAGTATATCGAGTTTTATCCACCGAATTATCCCCCAGAGGTTAATGCAGTCTATCCTTTAGATGGAGCAGTGAATATCCCAATTTCGACTTCTGAGTTGAGTTTTCATATCGATGATTATGAAAACGAACTGATGAGCTACAGTGTCATCACTAATCCAGATATAGGTACGGGTAATGGTAACTTGAAACCAGATGGCACGTATACTATTACGATTAGTGGTCTTGAGGGAACGGAAAACTATAGCTGGACCGTGGCAGTGGCTGATGGGCCAAATACGGTTGAGGAAACCTATAATTTTTCTACTGAAGCGGTTGCTCCTATTATCTCCAATCCCACACAGGGGATGGAGCACGATTCATTCCGATCACGCTTTCTCAGCTCCGTTTTCATCTCCGTGATCCCCAGGGGGATCAGATGGATTACACAGTTGAAACCAGCCCTAATATTGGATCAAGTAGTGGCACAGATGTAGGTGATGGCTTCTATTCGATTCCGGTCAATGGCTTAGGGTATATGATTGAATATAGGTGGTATGTGAATGTCACCGATGGTCAGTATTGGAAACATAAGGTTTATACCTTCCAGACCGAACATCTGATGGTGTTTAACCCATTTGATCATGGGTGGCTGTATCGGAAGAACATCACAATAGATCATACCAAGGTCGCGGGTAATCTTGAGGAGTTCCCGGTTCTGATTAGTTTAACTGACGTTGATCTACGAGATAAGGGACAAGCTGATGGTGATGATATTCTTTTCATGGATGGAGCTGGAATAGCAACGAGAGTATTTCATGAAATAGAATATTATGATGGTGGCTCTGGAGAGCTTGTTGCATGGGTGAATATTAGCTCGCTTTCATCAGTTACTGACACATCTATAATGATATATTATGGTAACCAAGGAGCGTCAAATCAGGAAACAACAGAGAAAACATGGGACTCTGGTTATCATCTGGTACAACATTTACATGAGACTACTGGAATTCACTATGATAGTTCACGATACATGAATAATGGTGTCCCAAATGGGAATCTCGACCAGAACGCACTCGGGAGAGTTGATGGAGCAGATGCTTTCGATGGCAATGATGATTATGTGAATATGGGAGATGCAAGCAGCCTGAAAATGTTCGATAGGTTTAGCACGTCAGCCTGGATTTATCCAACTGGGCCAGGTTCATGCCCTGTAACTGGTGGTGCCATTGTTATGAAGGAGGGGGGATATCTATTAGCTCGAAATACCGATGGATTAATAGCCTTTGCTCTGACTAATGATGACCCGGGTTGGCAGTATGTCGTCACCCCGTATTTTGCACCTTTAAATGAATGGACACATGTTGTTTGGTCGTACTCAGCCGCGGATGAGGAACTCAAGGTGGTAATCAATGGTGGTGAACATATTTATACCTTATATGGAGCAGGGGTGATTCAGGATGTCCATCCTTCGTTAAATGAATTCCGTATTGCAGGTCGTCAGGCTGAGGCATCAGGAAATCAATACTTTGATGGGAAAGTTGATGAAGTACGGCTGTCTAATATCGCACGTTCTGATGCGTGGGTCATAACAGAGTATCACAATCAGGACGACCCAAACAGTTTCTATATCATTGGTCCTGAGGAAACAGGACCATAAATCCTCTCTTTCTCTTATTTATCTTTCCATTGTTGGCACGAATACTGAATATTCCATAGAACTGGAAATCTAAAAATATGCATTTACTAAAGCATCTAATATAAAACTTGATAGCTCTCTAGAGCAGCCATAAAGCTATTTATACCGAAAATGGTATTTGCCTATTCTCCTAGTAATTTATTCAGGGAGGGAAATAAAATGCAACTCAGGTTACAGTGCCCGCATTGCGGCCATATCGAATCATATGATGGAACCCCTGGTACACGGATTGTTGTCTCTTGCCTATCATGCGGGCAACAAGGACAAATATCCTTCCCCTTCAATCATGAAACAGCGGGAGTCCCAGCTATTGAGGTTTCCAACCTAAAAAAACAATACGGAACACTTACTGCAGTCAATGGTATCTCATTTACCGTACAACAAGGTGAAATCTTTGCATTTCTTGGTCCCAATGGAGCAGGAAAAACCACCACAGTTGAAATGATCGAATCTATACGAAAACCCACACAGGGCCAGGTAAAAATACTTGGAAAAGACATCAACACAAGTTTTGATGAAATCAAACACCGTATCGGTATCCTCCCCCAAGAATTCAAATCCTTTGAACGATTAACCGTCCGAGAAACCCTGGAATACTTTTCAGTACTTTATGACAAAAGCGCAGATATCGATGAAATCCTTAAAGCAATGGATCTAGTTGATCAACGAAAAAAACTCTATGGTAACTTATCTGGTGGGTTAAAACAACGAGTTGGTGTCGCAATATCCTTAGTAAACGACCCTGACATTGTGTTTCTTGACGAACCCACCACAGGGCTTGACCCAAAAGCCCGTCGTGAAGTCTGGCAAGTAATCGCCAATCTCCGCAACAGGGGAAAAACGGTGTTTTTAACCACACATTACATGGAAGAAGCCGAATATCTCGCTGACCATATCGCTATCATCCATAAAGGTAACATAATCGCTGAAGGAAGTCTGGATGATCTCATATCTCGGTATGGTAAAGGCAATGTTCTCCGGATACGCAATTGTTCTACACAGGACGCTATTGAAACACTACGTATCAACGGTTTTGATGTCATCTCAGAAGGTAATGGCGATATCGCGATTCCAATCAATTACAAAGAACGTGTGTTAGAAATTCTTTCTCAACTACGACATGACTGTATTGAATATGACAGTATCGATATTCGCAGATCAAATCTTGAAGAAGTATTTCTCACCTTAACCTGATCAACACTTTCGGAGACAGGTACATGAGAATAAAGGTCTTAATCAATGATTTTAAAGCAAGCATTCTAACATGGAAACGAAGCAAAGGAACCCTATTTTGGACCATTGCATTCCCAATAATTCTTATCCTCATTTTCGGAGCTATCTTTTCTGGTCAAAGTGTTGAATATGATATCCACATCAATGATTTAGACAACTCACAACACTCGCACCAACTTATCTCAATAATGAATGAAACCGGGGTTCTAAAACCACACACGGTTGACATTACCTCCAACATAACAGCGTATATGAAAAATGAAGATATCGCCCGATTACTGGAAATACCAAAAGGATATGGACAAGCCCTCGAGGCAGCACTGAGTGGAAGCACCTCACCTATCACATTAACCTATTATTTTGATCCCAGTGAACAATCCTCCAGCTCCATCGTCCGTTCCATTATCTCTGATATGTTACAACGATTAAACCTTCAATATACCCAAGGAAGAACCCTTGTAGAGCTGAAGGATGAAAGCACTATAACCGAAGAATTTGGCTTTATTGATTTCTTTATACCAGGAATGATCGGATTTACCATCATGCAATCATGTATCTATGGAAGCATCGAACGTAATACAAAATTTCGCAAAGACGGCATTTTACGTAAATTATTAACCACCCCAATTACCCGCTCTGAATGGATTTTTTCAAAAATGCTCTTTATGCTTTTCCTCTCATTTATATCAACGATACTCATTGGAATTGTCGGATGGCTCGTCTGGGGTGTTAGTATCCATGTCACACCACTCATGATTATTATCATCATTGCCACAAGTTTTCTCTTCTCAGGTATGGGTATGCTTATCGGTCGTTTTGTCAAAGAAGAAGAAACCGCTGACACCGCAGGGGGTGCCATTAGTTTTCCCATGATGTTTCTTGCAGGGACCTTCTTCCCCTTAGATCAAATGCCTGAGGCACTCCAAACCTTCGCCCGCGTACTCCCATTATACTATGTCAATGAAGGACTACGAAACGCAATGATTTATATGAAATTTAATGACGCGCTCATCAACACATTTGCGGTTCTGATTTTTGCTGCAGTATTTTTTATTGCAGGAGTTGTATTAACAAAATGGCATGAGGACTAGCTTGGAATATCATAGCGGGTGTTTTTAAAAAACATAAAATCTAAAGCACCCCAATCATCAAAGTCACCACGACCATGAGACCCATCTGAATAATCAAGGATATTCCAGGTATACCGATAATTCATACAACTTTTATAGTTACGATATAACCAATAATCCATGTACCTGGGTTTAACTGCTGCTCGATTATCATTTCCACCATGATCATCAGCAAATAATCCAAGGGTATGTCCCAGTTCATGCATAGAGCCCGTAAGAATTAATTGATCACGTTCATATAGTGGATTACTTTCATCAAGACCCTGTGCAGATAAACAAAACGCATCATGATGATACCATCCAATAAAAGAAAAACCAGGACCTGGACCGTAATCAGTAATGATCCCATAATGATAAATGCCCTTTCGTGGATTATCGATATCTTCATGAAGGAAATATTGCCAATACAACTTCCGTAGAACATCATAATTGAATTTCGATTGTAATGGTATTTCCTCACCTCCACCATCTGTTCCGCGATCAACATGTAACGTTATATTATGTTCCGCAAATCGCTGTATCATTTGATCGGTTCGTTGTTGGGATGGTTGATTAGTTTCACCTATATTCTCTGATTGTGTCCAATCAAATTCAAGAAAAAGATCCTTATAAAATGGATTAGATCCAAGCGAATCTGTATAGCATTCCTCAGGATTGTTGAGACCATCTCCATCTGGATCAAGATACATATGATTATCCCATATTTCGGGATTGTATCCCCATTTTTCTTCCCACCAATCTGGTACAAGATCATTATCACTATCATTACCTAGAAGCAGAATCGCCCTATCAGTATCCTCAGGTAAGGGATATTCGGTAAACACATCCTCTGTTTCCCATGAAGACCCACTCGTGCTTACCGGTTGATATTTCCATGGAAACACCAGAATATTTCGCATATCAACTGACACACGATCTGCTTGTGTTAATCCCGTAACGGCCGGCCCAAAAACACTATTCCACCAATTATTTTGTGCTTGGCAGCGTGATAATTCCGCATGGATCCCATAGAGCCGGTTTTCATAAAAATTATTGTTGTGAACAATTAGGTCTGCATCATTTATATGAAGACCATATCGATAGTTATTGGAAATATCATTGTCGCTAATAGTAATCTCTTCACATTGCCGTTGTACCATGACCGTGAAATGGGTATTCCATTGAAGATTTGAATGCATTATACTAATATTATATGAAGATTCTATCTTTGCACCAACACCGTTATGAATAAGGTTACAATCCGTTATTATAACATCATGGGAGCCATAGATAAAAACCCCCCCCTGATTATCACAATTGTTTGATATAGCGCAGGTACTAAAATTTATGTTAGAGCTATTTTTTATAAAGGCACCAACACCATTGAGATGGATGAAGCATTGGGAGATGCTTATATTGTCAGCACCGGTAAGATGAACACCGAGTCCATTTTGAGCAATATAACATGAGATAAGAAGTGTATCTGTTGCATTATAAAAATTCAGACCATCTCCATTTGCAATGATTCGACAATCAGCAACCACCACGTGTGAACTATTTTGTGCATAAATCGCAGTTTCTGTTCGATAAATTACACAGGATATAATAGTGATGTTAGTGGTGGTGATGACAACACCTGCGCTTCCATCACATCCAGCAGAGTTGCGAATCGTAAAATTTTGAAGAATCGTTTCAGAGGCGGCTAGAGTAACCACCTGTGGTTGTTTCTCACCATCAATAATCGTTTGATTCATGTCTTCTCCCAGGATCTTGAGCGGTATTGTTACTATCAACGTTTCTTGATACAAACCAGAGAAAACGTAAATCGTATCTTGTGCTGACCCAGCATCAATTGCATCCTGGATATGTTGATAAGGAAATTCAAGGGTCCCCCACCAAGGACCTAGTGTATTATCATCATCTACATACCACACAATCTCCATGACGGGAACCCTAGATGAGACACGATATTCGTCATGCAATATTGCCTGACCAGGTACACTGAAAGCTAATATTACAATGAGAGTTATTGAGGTATAATAGCGATAATTCATGCGACAATCCCATTTGTTTATGAGGTGATTCCCCTACATAAGGTTTTTTATAACCATGAATAAAATAATTAACAATAATTAATTAAAAAAAGTTTAT
>JAHJFH010000314.1 GCA_018824925.1 Thermoplasmatota archaeon | reverse complement strand
TCTAATCCTAAGGCTACTGCAATGAGTTGAGTATAATAATAAATTGGAATTTGCTTATAATTGTTGTATATCTCTTCTGCTTCTTTTCCTCTGACATCCAGATTGAAGCGACAAAGTGGACAAGAAAGGGCAATAGCATCAGTGCCCTTATCAAAAGCATCTTGAGAAATAGTATACGCTCGATTAGAAACAATTTCCTTATTCTCTATTGTATGATATGAACCACAACATTCAATTTTAAATGGATTGTCCACTACTTCAGCACCAAGAACTTGAAGTAAATCCCTTAAAATAGTAGGTTCTTCGGCATCATCGATCGCTACTTCTCGAGGTCGAAGTAACATACAGCCATAATAGGGCATTATCTTTAGACCCTTTAATGGATTTTTAACCATTTTTTTAAGAACATCAAAACCAACTTCATCTCTGAGAAATTCTAGAAAATGAAGAACTTTTACCGTTCCTTTGTAATCATTTTCTTTATCCATAAATGCATTTAGGGTTTCTAGATCATCAGGGTTTTCATGTACTCGAAGATTTGTCTGTTTAAGTGTATTGCTGCACATGTCACAGAGAGTTATAATGGATTCTTCTCCTTGGTCCTCGACATGTATTAAATTTCTTAATGGAGCTAAATGATGCATAAGATCATCAGCAGTTAAGGATGCAGCAACGCCACAACAAGTCCAGTCTTCCATTTCTACCATTTCATGGCCTAAAGCATCCATTATTGCAAATGCCGATTTTTCAAAATTTTTTGCTGATGTTTTAAGGGTACATCCCGGATAGTACAGTAGCTTCATGATATTCCTCTACTCATTTTATCCTCATATTCTAGGGTGTTTCTTTTTTTATCCAACATTTTTTCTAAATAGGCAAACAAATGCTAATTGCGGGATTGTTTCCATTTCTTCCTTAGCGATTTTCCGAATATTGGTTTTATCAATTTTTTTTCGGAGTATTATTTGTCGTAGTGCTTCCATAATTTTGGTTATATTGATATCCCGTGGACATCGTTCAGCGCAGGTGTAGCAAGCTGCGCATAACCAAATTGTTTTTGAATTCAACACTTCTTTTCTGTCAAGTATCACATACCTTAAGATTTCATCAGGTGAAAGATCCATATCATCGACAAATGGGCATCCTGCTGAACAGGTTCCGCATTGATAGCAGCCATAAAGATTTTCCCCACATAACTCCTCTACTTCTTTTACTAGGTCTCCTTTTTTTAGGTTCAATGAATTTACATCAACGATTTCTTTGGTGTTTTCTTTCATATTGCGACCTTTTCTTCTAAGAGAGCAGCAATCATTTCATTGATCTGTTTATTTTTGTATCCTTTTTGTTCAATAGCACTATTTAGACAGGCTGCAGCGCATGAACCACATCCTTTACAAAGAGCTTTATTTACTTCCGCGACTAATCGACTTGAATCTCTAGGGTGGGGTTGTAAATCAATAGCTGAATAGGCACAGGCAGATATACATATCCCGCAACCTCGGCAGATTTCATTGTTAACTTCAGAAACGATGCCTTCGCCCTTCATTCTTTCTTGGAAAATAGGTATTGAAGCTCGTGAAGCAGCTCCTTCTGCTTGTGCAATGGAGTCTACAAGGTTTTTTGGATAATGTGCTGCTCCACACATATACACGCCTGAGGTTGAAAAATCAAGTGGCTTGATTTTTGCATGGGTTTCAATAAAAAATCCAGCAGCATCAACAGGGACTTTAAGCATATTCTTCAGTTTATTGGTCATAACCTCCCCCTCGGTGTTAACGGTTAAAACAACGAGATCTGCAGGAAATTCTAATTCTTCATGTAAAATGTCATCATACACTTTTACCGTAACAGACCCATCAATCGGATTGTTTTTATCAAGAATTATCTCAGGTTTTTTATCACCGGGATATCGAATGGTAGTTAAGTGACTATTTTTAAGAACATCAGCATAGTACTCCTCTTCATCTTTTCCAAAAACCCGCATGTCTCGATAGAGAAGGTAGGTTTTTGTTTTTGGATATTTCTGGCTGATAAGTTTCGCATTTTTGATTGAAACCCCGCAGCCTACTCGACAACAGTATGGTCGTTCTTCATCCATTGCTCCAGCACAGTTAATGATAACCACATTCTTTGGTGCTCTAAGGGTATTTTTTTTAAGTTGCGTTTCAAGTTCGGTTTGGGAAATAATATTTTTGTTTTTTCCATATTGATATTTACCTTTGAGATTAATCTCTCTGAAACCTGTAGCAACAATGATAGTGCCAAACTCTATGTCTTTCTTTTTCCCCTTCTGTTTAATTTTTCCTTTGTAGTTACCAATGTATCCTTCCAGTTCATCTAATTCTGCGTTTGTCATGACGGTGATTAACTTGTTTCTTGTCGCCTCGTTTATCATCGGCTTTAAAATATCTTCGGTTTTTGTATCTGTTGGAAACATTGAATGAAGATTCCGAAGTCTTCCACCTAGCTCCGGTTCTTTTTCTATGATAATTGATTTAATTCCCATATTAGCGAGGGCAAGAGCGGCTTTCATACCAGATATACCACCACCGAGTATAAGTGTTCGAGGGTATATTGAGAATTCTTCCTCACTGAGTGATTCAAGGTGTCTTGCTTTGGCAACTGATGCTCGTACTAGTCGTATAGCTTTATCTGTTGCCTCCGCCCAGTTGTTTGAATGGACCCAGGAGCAGTGATTCCGGATATTAGCCATTTCAAACAGATATTTGTTTAATCCTGCTTCCATGAGTGTATCTTGGAAAAGACCACCATGTGTTCGAGGGGAGCATGCAGCAACAATGATTCTATTCAATCCTTTTACTTGTACTGATTCCTTGATTTTCTTACAGCTATCCTCAGAGCAGGCAAACATCATATGTTCAGCGTAGTCAACATTTGGTAATTTCTTTGTTTCCTCAGTTACTTTATCGACATCAAGATAATTCGATATGTTTTTACCACAGTGACAAATAAATACTCCAATACGTGGTTTCTCATGTAGTACATCTTTTTCGGGAGGAAACTCTTTGCCGGTATGTTTTTCCCGATCTTTAATGGGTGCAATAGCTTTAGCGGCAGCGCCACTAGCCATACTTACACTATCGGGAATGTCTTTAGGTCCTTGTATACAGCCTGCTAAAAAGATCCCGTCTCTTGATGATTGAATAGGATCCGTTAATAACGAGCTTTGTTTAAAAAATCCATTATCATCAACATTAATTCCAAGGATTTCACCAAGTTTCTTATTCCCTTGATTTGGTATAATCGCTGTGGATAAAACCAACATATCGACCTTATTCTCTTCGATTTTGCCAGTTAGTGTGTCTTTATAGCGAATTGTTAGACTTTTATCTAGGTTTTCATAAACAGATGATGGCCTCCCTCGAACATATTTTACTCCGAGATCTTTGGCATGATCATAATATTGTTGGAAATCCTTTCCATAGGCACGGATATCCATATAATAAATAGTAATATCCATCTCTGGATTAGCTTCTTTTGTAATCGATGCTTCTTTAGTTGCATACATACAACAGACACGGGAACAATAGGGGAACCCTAATTGTTCACTTCGCGAACCAACGCACTGAATCCAACCAATACTCTTGGGTTTTTTACGATCTGATAGACGAAATACTTTTCCTTCTGTTGGGCCAAATGATGAAAGTAACCGTTCAAATTGCAGTGCAGTGATCACATTTTCATATTTGCTATAGCCATATTCCTTTCGCATCTCTGTTGGTTCAAAGACTTCAAAACCTGTTGCAACAATGACACTTCCAACATTAACCTCGATTTCTTCTGATTTTTCTAGAAAAGAAATAGCTTCTGGTTCACAGACTCGATCACAAGATCCACAGCCAACACAGGCATCATAATCAATGGTATACACAATTGGGACGGCTTGGGGAAACTCTATATAGATTGCTTTTCGCGTGGAGAGTTTTTCATCAAAGGGATTAACTACCTCAACAGGACAGACTTCAGCGCAATCATCACACCCAGTACATTTGTCTGGATCAACATATTTGCTTTTACGCCAAATATTTACTTTAAAATCACCAGGTTTACCTTCTAATGAATTTACTTCAGCATAGGTAATCAAGTTTATATTGGGATGTCGTGAAAGCTCAACCATTTTTGGTGCGGCAGTACAAATTGAACAATCATTGGTAGGAAATGTTTTATCAAGTTTCACCATCGCTCCGCCAATTGTTGAGGTTTTATCGATAATAACAACTTTGTATCCTTTATCTGCAACATCTAGGGCAGCTTGCATACCCGATATACCTGCACCGATGATGAGAACATCACTCTGAATAGCACGTTTTTCTCCACGTTTCGCTCGTTCAACAACGATTTTTGCGGTGCTTTCAAGTTGAGGCATATTATTGTTTTCAATTATTTCCTCTGGTTCATCGTAGAAATAATCATCCTGCAGGGGGATTTCTAGATCATGGTCTATTTTTTTATCGTAGCTCTTTAAGGGCATTTTCGCCTGCCTCGAATCCTCTTTCAAAAGCTTTGGTATTAAGATCAGTGAATCTCTTTGGGACACTATCAATAACAGATTCCTTTACCGCCTCTGGTTTTAACACCTTAAAAATGCTGGTAAATGCTCCAACCATAACAATATTGGTAACGATCTTATTGCCAAGTTCTTCAGCAATTTTGAGCGCTTGTACTTTGTAAAGGGGTCTACCAATTTCATGTTTCTTAACTAGATCTGGATCAATTATTATGATGGTATCATCTCTTATATCATCACGATATGAGTCAAATGATTCTTGTGACATTGCGACAAGGAAATCCACACCAATGGGACGAGGATACCCAATTTTTTCATCAGATATAATGACTTCTGATCGTGCTGCACCACCCCGTGCCTCAGGTCCGTATGATTGACTCTGAACAGCATGATAATCCATAAATACTGAGGCAGCTTTTCCAATGATAAAACCAGCTAGTATGACTCCTTGTCCACCGAAACCACAGATTCTGATATCCTTCTTCATGTCTTTCCCCCTTTGGTTTCTTTCTCATATAATCTGTTGACTAGTTGTTCATATGCTTCAAAAAATCCTGATTTCTGGATATTTTGGAAAACACCAAGTTGTATTTTGTCTTTTACTTGGTTTTTTTCTTCCTCGGTTCCATATTTCATTATTTTTTCAT
>JAHJFH010000313.1 GCA_018824925.1 Thermoplasmatota archaeon | reverse complement strand
TGTAACTCCTGGAGGATTTGGGGGATATCTACGAGCTCTATATCTTAAATATGAAACCTGTCAACCGCTACCAAAATGCCTAGGAAACATTATCATATTTAACACAATTGATCTAATTACCCTCTTAGTCCTGGGTGTTATTGGTGCAGTTGTTCTCAGTAGTTATTTACCCTATTTGTTCTATCCAATTTTACTATTTTTAGTGTTAGTACTATTTCTATTGGTATTTTTTTTGAAAAAAGAACGATCGTATACTGCATTCAACCGAATTGTTGAATCCCGGGTTTTTGCATTATTAAAAAACCGGATTGATGACCCTTTGGAATCTTTTTATGATGATCTTCCCAGATTTCGAGAATTATCGATTCCATTTACTCTTTCATTTGTCGGATGGATTGTGCAAATAAGTGAGTTTTATCTGATCTCTCGCATGTTTGATGTTTCAGTTCCATATACCACGTTTCTAATGATTTCCGCTGTAGCAAATGTTGTTGGTATTCTCCCAATTTCCATATATGGATTAGGTACCCGTGATGCAACGTTAATTTCCCTATTTAGTATCTATTCAGTCCTTCCTGAGCGTGTAATTAGTCTTTCTCTTTATTGGTTTGCCGTAATTTGGTTCATCCCTAGTATTATTGGAGCAATAATTACTTTTATCGAAAGTAAAAAACTCCCGTCATTAACCTCAGAATTATTTCATAAAATCTAATGATATAGATTACTTCATTTTTAGTGAAATAGCTGTCCAGGGAATAAATAAAAGAAACGGGACAGGATGATGATGCGTGTTTTCAAGTAGCACCACATTTTTATGACTATGAATGATGGAAAAAATATCTGCGGTTGCAATATCAAGTTCCCTAACAACTATAAGACATCCTTTTTTCGCTCGTTTGAAGATATGATTAAGGATCCAAACTTTTGGTAATGAGCAACTAGAAATTATTATTACATCAAATTGCTCAATAGGATAATCAATACCATCTCCAAGTTCAATAGTTACCGTATCTTCTAAGTGTTTTTTTTGTATAACCTCTTGAGCCATCCTAATGACTTTTAGGTTATTATCAATCCCAACAACATGGGCACCAAATAATTTGACTAACACAAGCTCGGTAAGAGGATATGGACCACAGCCGATATGGAGGATTTTTTTATCTTTGTTGATACCAAATGATTCGTATTCTGTACGGTATTCTTTTCCGATTGATTTTTCATAAAGGGCTGCAATTTTTGGGCTTTTATAGGAAAACGTGTCAACGAAATCCCAAAAATAATTCGAGATTATTTTAATAATTACTATTCCAATCCGCCCGAGTATATTAGGTTGTTTAATTGTAAGAAGTTCACTAGAGTGTTTTTGCGGATATGGCATTTTTTTCACGGAGAGAATAGGTTTTCAATATATGTAATTATAGGAGATGAGTATCATAATATATTTTTTGTTTCTATTGGTTTTTCTAATACTTTTCGTGCGAAGGTAAGATACCCAGTATGACCAAGCATGTGGAAGTCTGGTCGCGTTCCATGGATCCCAACAACCATGTTACGTTGTATGGTTTCTAGGCTATAGATGCTAATGAAAGGATAATCTGTTAGAGTGTGTACTGTCTGTTCCATTTGAGAAACAAGGGGGGTGTAGGCACAGATATATCCCCCGGTTGTAAGTGCAGGCCATACATGGCCGATTGCATCCCAGGGGTTGGGAATATCCAAGATTACTGCATTAAGCTCTTGTTCATCGATACTCTGGGTGACATCCTGGTTTTTTGCAATAACTCGATCTGTTAAACCTGCTTGTTGGATGTTTTTTAATGCGTGTTCAATAAAATCCTGTCGTGTGTCATATGAAATGATTGTTCCTTGAGAACCAACGATACTAGCAAGAGCGATGGTGAGTGATCCGGAGCCTATCCCTGCTTCAAGGATTGTATGTCCTGGTTCTATGCTACAGTTGATGATGATGTGTGCAGCATCTTTTGGAAGAATAATTTGTGCTTTGCGTTTAAGCGCTGTCATTTTATCAAGAAGTGAAGCAGGAAGGACCCAGTATGTTTTTGTCCCTAGGGTGATTTGGTTACCATATGATTGGCCAATGAGGTCATGAGGGTTGATAACACCGATGCCCTTGTATTTATCGGTAGGTGCTTGTGGTGATAGAAGAAAGGTTTTTTTATTTTGATCGATAAGGGTTATTATATCGGTGGGTTGTACGGTATTTTTCATTGGTATCCCTGTTGATAATCTATAATTGATCCAAAAGTAAGTTTTTCAGTGTTACATTGCGCGGTCCATATTTTTTTACAGTTGCAAGAAAGTGATGAAATTTTATCAGTGTGTTGTGTTAGTGAGAGGGTGCGAATTTTTTCCAGAATTTCCTTATCGCATGCAGGACAATTATGTGCGCCACGGTGACTCCCACCCCCTACGATATCGCATTGCAGTCGCGTCGTTGTTTTTTGTTTACTTTCTGAAAGGATTTCTAGGATACTCCAGAGCCATGGTGGGCGATAATACTGTCGACGCCAAAAATATTCCATGACCGTATGCCTTTGGATATTGGCAGGGTTAAAGGAAATGGTTGTCGAGATATTTTTTACAGTCTCAACAGTGTTGAGTGCATCATTGATCGCATCTTTTTCTGTGAGAAAGAGTGGTTTAACAAAAACATAGGTTTTTACACCGATATTATTATTTTGAAGGGAAGTCGCTGCTGTTAGATAGTCATCATATGAGAATCCTTTATTGATAGCATGTTCACGTATCAGATCATTCGCTGTTTCTAACCCGATACCTACCTCTATTTCTGTTTTCTTTAAAAAGGGTGTAAGTAGATCGATGGATGCTTTGGTGATATATTCAGGTCGAGACTCAAACACAATTTTTTTTGCTTGTGTTGCACAAAGCGAAAGTATCTTTTGTTGCAATGAACGCGATATCTCTTTTGTATCAAAAAAACTGCCTGAGGTAAAGATTTTTAGGACAGGTTCTCCATGGTATCGTTGCATTGCTTGATGAACCTGTGTTTCGATATCTTTTGTCGTTAGAGAATCTGGTGCACTGTCGGTGAAATATCCGCACATACTACAGCCATCTGTATGTGACCATGAACACCCCGTGGTGCGAAGAATTATGACAAATGCATCAACTATAGACGTATGATGCCGATCTGTCTCTGACCAGCAGCGAACTGGGTGGGTGGTTGACCGCTGTTTTGGGATATATTGTTGTTTTAATTGTTGGCAAAACGGGGTGAGCAATGACATAGTTAACGGTGATTCTTTCGTTGTTTAAACATAAGAATAACTATAATGAGCGATATGATAAACACGAGTAGTTCAAAACCGGGTGTTGCTGCAACGTATCGTGGATATGGAAGGATATAATTGGGTTCATCAACTGGTTCAGTCCCGATATTATTATCTGTACTGGTTGAGAAATTATAGGTAGTTGAATCTATAACCGTATTATTGTACCGGATGGGGTTATTCATGAAATAATAAGTTGTTTCTGCAGAGAGGGTCATAGTATAGTTGTTTTTAGGGTGCCAACCAACTACTTCAGCGGTGGTCTCATATTTGTCTTTTTTATTTGGGTCCTTCCGGCTTATATTGATTTCGTTTCCATGGTCAAGATGATAAGATACTCTAAAATTAGTTATGGAAATATCCTCATCGGCATCAATTATAATTGGGTCACCACTGCGAAGATCTTTAAAAATTGATGAAATGATATTGAGAGCATCGTTACTATATCGAAAGGTAGTGTTGATAGTTGTTACAAAACCATTGATATCTGTTGCTTGTATGGTTACATCATATTCTCCTTGCATGTTTGATGGATTGGTGTATTCATAATAAAGGATATTATTTTCATACTGAAAATCGGGGGTAAGTTCAGTACCATTTGGGTTGATGAACTTAAGTGATATATCTTGTGCATGAATACCAACATTATCAATTATTTCAGCAGCAATAATTACTGTTCCACCAGGTTCCTGGGCTCCAGGAAGAATAGCTAATTCAATGGTTGGAGCTTCGTTATCATAGAACGGGGGATTCACTAGTATAGTAAGGACAATAAGCCAGGTAAAAATATAGGTAGCAAAGGAACCAAACCAGCCACGTCGACCAAAATCAGTAAGATCAATATTTAATCGAGCAAATATGTATCGAAGCCAGGAAATGTTAAAAACTCCGACTAGCAGTACCAGTTCCCATCGAAAAATACTGCCATCAAGTAAACTCCAAAATCCAAAACAAATAAAAGCAATTACAATACCAAAGATAAATGAAATAAAAAGTGTTTTAACATTCCGTCGTTCTTTTGCAAGAAATTTTGCTTCATCAAATTTAGGGAGTTTAAAATCGATTTCTTCGTCCTCGTCTTTCTCCCGTCGTTTCTTCGCCATATAGCGCAGGTGATATTGCTGGTTATTTAAAGGCTTTTCCTATTTCTTGGATGCCTTTCTAGCACTTTTTCCCTCATTCTTTGATTTTTTTTTCTCCATCTTATACATATTTTTCGCGATTTTTTCTCGTTCTTTACTAGATGTATTCTGTATGGTTTTACCATTATTTTTCTGATTTCCTACATCATGATAATACAATGCTTTTCGATATCTATAGGTAAAAAATAAGGCAGTTAGTATGTATCCAGTTAGGATAGTACCAATAAAAGTGAAGATGGTATCTGATAGATATTTAATATCTGCCATCTCTAAGAAGATACGAATCGCAAGTATAACCGACAAAAGGACTGTTCCTGCCCATGCATGATGTCTTGAAATGTCATATAGGGCACGAAGAGTACGTGCAGTCTTGTCATCTTTCATTACCATAATTACATAAATTCTATTCCTTTTGGAAGGATAGCTAGGTATTTTTTGAAACCTTCTGGCCAGTCCTTTGGATTAATACCTTTTTGTGCAAGAAAGGCTGTTGTCCATCGTTCTAAACCAATCCCTGAGCAACCACTCCAAAGAACACTTTTTTGAGCCTTAATATTAAATGCATTAACATATTTATCACCAAGAATACTTAAATTCTGGAATTCTAGCCATTCAGAATTCTCTCGTGAACCTCGATAGGGCATGTAGGCTTCAAAATCGATAGTACCCGTATCTTGTTCAGCAATATCACC
>JAHJFH010000312.1 GCA_018824925.1 Thermoplasmatota archaeon | reverse complement strand
CGCAGGTGATTTTGCGACTATTGTCGTCAATTTTGATGATAACATTGGAGTCACAGACGCTACATTATATTATCGGAAACAAGGAATTACTACCTGGACTTCTGTAGATATTTTAACCACCAATTTTGATCTAGAAACCACACCGGGGATCAATCAAACCTGGGAATATTATGTTGTCATTGATGATGCAGCAGGAAATGGACCTGTCGGGAAACCATCAATCAATGGTAGCACGTTTTATACCATCACCGCAACCTATGAGGAAGAGCCCAATGGTGATGAAATCATTCATACGGTTTTTATCGAGGAAAGCTCAACCACGGACTGTAAATTCTGTCCCTATATGGCCGATAAAATCGAAGCACTGTCTGAATCGGAAGACTATCAATTTCATTATGTGAATCTTGTAAGCGATGTCAACTCTATAGCAGATGAACGAGTAACTGAGTATAATCTCTATGGGAACCCCACGCTTTTCATCGATGGCGGTTTCAAAGTTTTTGTAGGAAAAGACACACCATTGTCCGATATTAAAAAAGCCATCCGTGATGCCGAAGCACGAGATGCTGCACAGATTCTTATTAACATCAGCTCAGAGTATCGTAATGACACTGAAACCATTAAAACAGAACTCGTGATAACTAATTTTGATACCAGTATCTATACGGGTAATCTACGAGTATATCTCGTGGAAAAAATTTCCCGTTGGAATGACTACAATGGATCAAAATATAAAAACGCGTTTTTAGCATATCGTTTCAACACAGATATTGAAATACCTGCTCAAGATGCTATCAACTTCTCTGATAGCTTCGCTGTTGGTGATTTAGACCCAGAAAACCTGCGTCTCATCGCCGTAGTATTTGAAGAGGATACCCATCAGGGATATGCCCGACCACCAGATCAAAATCCATTTGATGCTCATTACGCAGATGCCAGTGCAGCAGCAGAAGTCGTTGAGGGCGGTAATCTTCCACCTGCTGTAGGAATCAATAAACCCCTCCAGGGAAAGATGTATCTCCGCGGAAGATTAATCCTTAATTTTTATTACAACAATTTTGGGAGTTTACGAAACACCTTTGTACTAGGGCCTATGACATTTGTTGCTATCGCCGAAGATGATTCAGCTATCACAAAAGTAGAGTTCTTTGTTGATAATGAACTCGTGTATAATGATACGGAAGCACCCTATGAATACACCCCCGAGACACAACTCCTTCGAACACCTGCAATAATCCCACGAAAGACCACGATGCAAGTCATCGCCTATGATAATCAGGGGAAAACCTCCTTAGCATTCATAGAATTTATTGCCTTCCGCGTATTCCCTCGATAATGATTATTTATTTTGATAGTTTTTGACTATTCATCATGGCAACCAGAGTACGTGCCTTCATCACCCCAAAAGGAATCAATCCAAAACGCAGGGTTTTACTGATACGTTTCACTGCGAATAATGGGTTATAAAACTCTTGATACAAGAACCGTAAACCCTGTTCAAGCTCCTCTGGGGACATATGAAATGGTTTGTATACCACGGTTTTCAGATTATATTGTTCCCAATTCGTTGTCAATAACCTCTTTTCTTTTTGTAATTGTTGGAAAATAGGGGTTCCGGGAAAGGGTGTGAGTGCACAGAAATCAGCAACATCAATTCCCAACGTATTAATCATATGAAGGGTTTCGCGAAAAACCTGGGGTGTATCAGTATCAAACCCAAATATAAAACAGCCAATAACCAGCATATGATACCGATGGATAAGCGTGACCACCTTTTGATAATTCTCAACCATATTGGTCCGTTTTCCGATAGCATCAAGGGTCGGTTGTGACACGGATTCAAACCCGATAAGCCATGCGAGACATCCTGCTTCTTTTGAGAGAGCAACGAGTTCCTCATCCTGTGCTAGGGTATCGACATTCCCGTTACAGAAGAATCGTTTCCCTAACCCCTTCATCTGGGAAAACAATTCCTTGGTATATCGAACATCAATTGTAAGTGAGGAATCATAAAATTGAAACGTTTTTTGTGGTAAGTGTTTTATTTCTTCAATAACATCAGCTACCGGTCGTTTATAATAGCATGAACCGCCAGGTATATGGACTTCAGGACAGAATTGACAGGCATATGGACAACCACGAGTAGCCTCAACAGCTCCCGTCATCACAAACCCTGGAAGCTTGACATTTGTTGGTGGAAGATGAGTTTCATGGGTATACGGTATGGGCTCATAGCGTTGTTGCATCTGTCCTTTTTGAAAATCATGAAGAAGGTGTAACCAACCAAGTTCCCCGCGTCCAAGGAGTATCGCATTCGCATGCTGTACTGCTTCTTCAGGGAGTGCTGAGGCATGCATCCCACTCAATACCACAGGAGTACCTTGTGTTCTAAATCGATTAGCTATTTGATAGGCATGTGGGGTGGTGGAGGTGGTGAAATTAATGTTCACCAGATCAAAACCTTGGGTATAGGGTATTGGGGTATACCGTTCATTAACAAGGGTGACCTGATGCTCAGAAGGGGTGATTGCTGCTAGTTGTCGCGCAGACATGGTGGGGAGAATAGAAAACGCGGTGAGAAGGGTTTTATCGAAGAATCCGTAGCGGTGCCGTCCCATCCAGACGTTTTCAATTATCAATATCTTCATAGAGCGTGGGTGTTTAATGGTGGTCAGGTATTTAAGTAATTATCATGTTTCATTGCCTGTTTTTGATGCTATGAACCCCTATTTGAATCCCTGGTTTCTCCTTCGAATTCTCAAAGCATATCTATTTGATATAGATCGTTTGAAACGATTTTCAGCGCAGGATCTACAGCACTTTCAAAATAAACAGATCCGTAAACAGCTACAGTTTACATTAACTGTTCCGGTGTATCAAAAGTTGTATACTGACGCGGGTATTTCTGTAGATACCGTTCAGAGTATTGAGGATATTAATAAATTACCTTATATTGGCAAGCATGAGTTAAAAAACGCGTATCCAGATGGGTTAGTACCCCCAAGGATTTCCCGGAGACATCTTGTGGAGGTAGCAACCTCTGGAACAACCGGAAAATCATTAGCCATTTTTGTGGATCAATTTGATATCGTGATGGGGTTGTTTGGATATCTTCGAACTCTTCGTGAGTATGGGTTGTCATGGCGGCGAAATCGTATTTCTATTATTGGTGATTTTGCACCCCATACAGCTGAAAGTGGGTATATCAGGCGTGGATTGGAACCACGGTTTAAACTCGGGTTTTTATTTAAGAATATTCAATGGCTTGATACCAATGCACAACCCACGGTTGTAATGGACGAATTAAATGTTTTTAAACCAGATTTTATTGGTGGCTATGTAGGGATGCTCGGACATCTTGCATTACTGAAAGAACAAGGGAAGGGGGAACAGGTGCATCCTCAGGTTATTGCCTCAACAGGAGCTGTGTTAGATCCGCAGTTGAAAAACTTTATCGAAAAATCGTTTGGATGCCCGGTTTTTGAGGCGTATGGAACCACAGAGACTGGACCAATCGCCTATGAATGTCACAAAGGAGGATATCATGTACTCTCTGATCTCATCCATGTTGAGGTTGAGACCCAGGGAAAACCAGCCCCCATAGGATCACCAGGTCATTTGATCGTTACAAAACTCTTTGGGCGTGGTACCCCGATCTTACGCTATACCGCAATTAATGATATAGTTGCTCTAGACCCACAACCCTGTACCTGTGGTATGCCTGGAGTCATGATCAAACGAATCTATGGTAGAGATGATCTTTCATTACTACTTCCCGAAGGACGAGTATTGCTACCAGCCACGGTCGCGGGTATTTACTCTAGGGTATTATATGAATTAAAAACCACCAAGCTTACGGACACCCGTTTAGTCCAACACGATGAACATACCCTGCAAATACAAATTGTTATTGATCATTCCCAGGATGACATAGGACCATCGGTTGCCATGATTAAAAAAGTGCTGCTTGAAGGGTTTCAAGAAAAACTTGGACCAGCGGTTACGATATCTGTCGTTGAGGTTGACACTTTAAAAGATCATGAACGCCGTATTGTAACACATGTTAACCCAACTGACTATATTATTACGGGCTACGTATGAATATATGTATCATTTGTCAACCGAAACCTATTTAAAATTCAGACTATTAATATAATAACAACTGTAATATGAGGGACCTATAATGAAAATAGTTTTATGTAACGATGGTACCTGTGTACCACCCAAATGCCCAGTCGTTGATATCCAAGATCATCAAGTCATCATCGGCGAAAAAGACAATGTCTGTACATTAACCAGAGAACAATTCGATATTCTAAAAACAAAAATAAAGAATAACGAAATTTAACCGTGGAAAAACCAACCACTATTTTTTCCACCCATTTTTTTCTTCATTAAATCATACAAAATATCTGAATATTTTTAGGGATACGAATACCCATCCACATTCTCAGTATACAAATCTATAGCATCAACAAACACCGAATGAAAAAGCGCCATACGCTCTGCATCGGTATCAAGATTTAAGGTACCATACAAACTCGTATAATACGGCCGAATAATTCCTCGATCATACCCCAGAGTAATTACCGTAAACATAGGAAGCCCCCCTATATCATCCTTATCATACACATCAAAAGCATCATTAAGATATTTCTCACGATGATCAATATTAATATAGATAATCGTAACCGTACTATTCATAAAAGATATTGTCGCAGAATAGGAATCAATCTTTTCAAACGAAACTCCAAAGAACTCATTAATAACTGGTAACATGACGTCACAGGCATGACAGACATCCTCGCTATAATGCAGAAACACCAAACCATGGGTAAGGTTCTCTAACATAAAAGGTGGATGCACGGCACCATTTGCCGTTACAAAAGTAAATTCCTGTGTTGTCTTAGGTTCAAGTTTAATACAACTTAAACATAATATCTTTACAATACGGTCCTGTACCTCAGTATACACATCAGTAACAGCCCACATACCCACTAAATCACCCGCAATAAGTATGATGGCAAAAACCTGGATGATTCGTAATTTCTTCATATCATTCACCGTTCAAACGCAATAATCCTCTCTGGACATTGAGAAACACATTTTCCGCAGAGAATACATTCAGGATCTCGATCCATATTCGGCACATCAATACCCATAGGACAGATATACGAGCACACATTACAATGTTTACATTTCTCCGTATGTACCACGACATGTAAGACACTGATTTTATTGAATGGAGCAAGAAACGCACCAATAGGGCAACAGTACCGACACCAGCCTCGTTCAACAATAAAAATAAGGATAAGAAATAAAACAAAAATGATAGCCGCAAGAGGAAAAAAGATATTCGGCACAAATTTACCAGGATTTAACGCTAAAATCGGAATAGTCCCGGTAAGAAAACCAACAGGGCAGATATCCGTAAACATAAAACCAATGACATACGGAGTCACAACTACCAATCCAATCAATAACAGATATTTTACATATCGGAGATATGGTTCAATTGGATGTGTACCAAGATTTCGAATAAAACGATATTTCTTAAGGCGACGCGGTATCCGACTGGTTGTTCGCTGTAACAACCCTATAGGGCATGCCCATCCACACACGGCCCGGCCGGTAAGTACACCAAAAAAACCAAGGAGTAGGAGGGGATATAAGAGAAAACGCCAGGTGATTAAACCTTTAAACACACTTTGTTCAATCGCTCGTAAAGGACAGGCTGATGTGGCTGCAGGACAAGCTTGACAATAAAAAAAAGGGTAGCAAAACCCGGTTTTTAAGCCAAAGGCTCCGAGATTTGCAGAAATAAGGGCAATACATTGAAATATCAGTCGTTTTGGTTGTAGGTTCATCCAAATCGTTTACGTCCTACAACAAGAGCAATTATAGCTCCAGCGAGGAGGACTGAAATAAGTTCAAACCCGGGGGTGTTATCACCATCACCATTTGTGGCATTTCCATTATCACCATTACTTGGCTTTTCGGTGAGATTATATTCAGTGATTTCCGTGGCATACCACATACCGTCACTTAACATTTCGATATGATATTTGATATAAACGGTATCATCATGGGTGAGGGTGACGTCTCCAATATATGCTCCATCTCCATTTACGGACATGGATACGTTAAAATCATCCTTATAACAGATACCTTCGGTACATTCTGCGACAATAATCCTAACCTCATCTAATTCTGTATCACTTTCAATAACTGCAGTAAATTTTATGGTTTCAAGTGGATTTGGATCAGTTGGATTAAGGGTGATACTCATCACGGTTGGTTCCGCTGTAACGGAAAACGGTAGTACTGATAGGCATACAAAAGTGAGTATGGCTAGTAATGTGCTTGAGATACTTTTTTGGTGTTTCATATTATTTTTACCTCCTTTTATACTAGTTCATTTATTTTTTCGGATAGGCTACTGTACTCTTCGTAACCTACGTTTGTATAATAAATATTTCCCCTTGTATCAAGGATAAATAAAGTGGGTACACCCTCAGGTGCATATTTCTGTCCAATGGTTGCTTTGGTGTCATCTAACCCAAAGGTCCAATCAAGTTCGATATTGACTTGGTCTTTGTATGCTTGGATAAGTTCTTGAGTCAATTGAGCGGTTTCACCTTGAGAAACCCAGACATTGATGGATATAATATTGACCTGCTCTCGGCTGTAATTTTCAGATATTTTTTTTAGTTCAAACATTTGCCGTTGGCAGGGCTGACAGTTTACTCCCATAAGGTCGACAATGAGAACGGTTCCATAATAATCACGAAGTTCCTGGGTATCACCGGTAAGCGTGGTGAACTGAAAATTTAGTCCATCTGTAGATTGATTAGTGTCGACACATCCTACCAAAAGTAGACTGATAATTAGTATATTGAGGATGAGAAGGGTTCTAAATAGTGTTTTTGTAGATGGATTCATGGGAATGATTAATAGGTTTGTAGTTTTGTTTTGAGCATGTCTTTAGGAAGGGCACCGATGATACGGTCAACCATAGATCCATTTTTAAAAACTAAGAGTGTGGGTATGCTCATGATGTTATATTTCAGGGAGGTTTGTTGGTTTTCATCGACATTAAGTTTGCCAAATACGATTTTTCCTTGCATGTCTTTTGCTAATTCATCGATAATTGGAGCAACCATGCGGCAGGGACCACACCAGGGAGCCCAACAATCTATAACAAAGGTTTCAAATTGTTTAATTGATTTATCTATATCAGCATCTGTTACTTTTATGGGTGCATTTGGTGTTTCCTTTTCCATTTTTTTGCCTCCTACTAAGTACCGTTGTTTTAATTCATCTAATTTTTTCTTTCGAATAGTTTCGAGGTCATTCATGGTTAGGTATATTAATATCGCGACCACTATATAACGTTTGTGCATTAAATTTGCACAACCATTAAATACTTCAAATACAATATAGAACACACAATGCAATCCTGGAAAGACACAAAAAACATGTCATGCAAAGATGCCCTCCAATGCATCTTCAATCTCAATCACCATGACTTAGCTGTATTTAATACACTTCAGGAACTTGGTGAACACAAGGTACAAACACTAGCAAATCATCTAAAAAAGGATCGTAGTACCATCTATCGATCATTACAAAAAATGACCCAATGTGGCATCTGTGAAAAAAAAACCTATACCCTCCCTAATGGAGGCTATTACCATACCTATCGTTGCAATGATATTGAACAGGTGCGAAAGCAAATGCAAACATGTATAAACGAATGGTTTACCCAAATGAATAAGAAAATATCACAACTCGAAAACGAACTCTATTAGATATGATGATTATCCTGCAACCATTTGCGAATACGAAGATACCCAACAATTTTTATCCCATTTTCCCACAATATAGGGGCAGTTCTTTGCAGATCCTCAAAAACATCATACCGCTTAGCAACCTCAAGATCCTCCGTGGACCAAGCAGAAAAATCATGTGGCAACGTCACAGTATGAATCGGTGTAGTATCTGTTAAAAGATCTTTTGTTTGCTGACACTTAATACAGTGTTCTAATGAAAATAAAATAGGCTTATTACCCTCAGTCGTCGGTATCATTTCACCACCCCAACCCTCATATTCTGAAGGCTTCCATAACACGATATGATTCCAGCATTTTTATACCTTCACCTTACCCCTAAAACAAAACTATTTCAAGCATTTGAGGTTCTCCAACATATCATTGAGATGGTAGAGCAAACAAAGATCGTACGCGATGCTATTCATGGTAATATTCCTGTTGATCATATTTTTAACCAGTTGTTAGAAACCCCTGAAATCCAACGACTATATAACATCAAACAACTAGGTTTGGCGCATCTCGTTTTTCCTGGTGCGCATCATACCAGATTAGAACATTCTCTTGGGACCTATTATCTAGCCTATCAAGCAACACAGGCATTGCATTTGAAAAAAGACGAATCAACAGCACTCTGTATTGCTGCATTGTTACATGATATTGGCCATGGTCCTTTTTCGCATACCCTTGAATCAATCCTCTGGCAAAAATTTGGCGTAAACCATATTGATCTAACCTCGCAACTCATTGCAGGAACCTATGATATTTTTAATGCCGATGAAAAAGAGTTGATTTCCACCGAAACAGTCCAGGAGGTCCTCACAAACGAGGGAATCAATATACAACATGTTATCAATATCATAGAAAACAAAGAACGTGACCACCCCTATTTAGGACAGTTTTTAACAAGTTCCGTTGATGTTGATCAGCTGGATTATCTCATCCGTGATGCACATTATACTGGTGTTGCTTATGGTATGATTGACATCCCACGGTTATTTCAAACCCTCTGCATCCATGATAATCAATTAGCGATTCAGCGAAAAGGAGTTAGTGTTGTTGAAAATATTTTGATGGCACGGGGGTTGATGTATACCTCAGTATATTTTCATAAAACCGTTCGAATCGCTGAATTAATGCTATCGAAAGCGTTTGAGTTATTGCCAGATCCTGATCCGTTTCTGCTTTTTCGTATGACTGATGCTGAGATCATGGAAACATTACGTACCATGGGTAGATATCAACATGAGATTGTTACCCGTTTAAAATATCGTAAACTGTTTAAGCAGGCCTATATGCTTTCATTATTTGAAGCAGATGAATCTATGATACAGATGATTCAGAAACTTGAGGATTTCGAGATTCGTCGGAAACAGGAGGAGTCTCTTGAAGACTTTTTGGGTATTCCTTCAGGGCAGATTATTATTGATGTCCCCCGTCCAGAGTTGTTACGTGCTGAACCACGGATTAATCAAACCGATATTAGTGTCATTGAAAAAAATACAAAACGATCATTGGATGTGTTTACCCCAATTGCTCGTGCATTACGGGAGCGTATTGCCCCGGATTGGTGTTTGATGATTATCACTGATGAACGGTATCGATCAATGGTATCTGAAAAGGCTCCGGGGTTCCTATTTTCATAATTTTACAATATGGTAGGTGAGAATGGGAGGCTTGAAGGTGGTGAGGAGAGATTGAGAAAAAGACTAAAGCCCCCCCATTCTTTAAGGAGTGAAAAGAATCTTTGTATATAAATTTTATTGTTAAGTGTTATATGTTATAATTTAGAGCTTTTGTACTTGTGTGGTTTGTATGCTCTTAATCGTTTTATTGGGATTTTTAGTTTTTTTAGGTCTTTTAAAGAAACTGTTTGATCATAACCCAAACAGAGGATATCTGGCTT
>JAHJFH010000311.1 GCA_018824925.1 Thermoplasmatota archaeon | reverse complement strand
GGGATGCCATCTATGGAGAACATATTGATGAAATAGGAAAAGCTAACCAGGATTCCAAGGAAGACAATCTACATCGTATCTCTGGCTCTTGTATGCGTTGGTGTTACTATCAACTCAACCTCTTTGGAGATCCTACTCTTACCTTCACCGATCAGAATGATAATACCCCACCTGATTCACCATCACGACCATGGGGGGTTAAAATTGGTGCCGCTCACGACGAATGTACCTTTTTCACCCATGCCATTGATACCGATAATGATAGCCTATACTACAAATGGGATTGGGGTGATGGGACAATGAGCAATTGGGTTGGCCCATATGAATCTGGTGAAGAAATGTATATTTCGCATAGCTATGAACGACCAGGACGTTTCGTATTACGGGTTAAATGTCGGGATAACTATCGAGATGAAAGTGACTGGTCACTGCCATATCCAATATTTATGCCAGCGCAAAATTCGTTTCCACTCCCTGCGTGGATTCAGTATATTATTACACAATTTTTATCTAAATTATTTGCATAATTCCGTAATAAAAAAAACAGAGAGGGGGTGTAATATTCCCTTGTTTTTTTAGCCGATATATTGGATTTCGTCACCGCGCTCTTTACCCATGCCTTCCATTTCACTTAGTTGTTGAGCAATATACTCAATTTCTTTTGCTTTGTCTTCAAGACGGGATAAATCAACCTTTATTTTAGTAATTTTCATGAGTATCTTTAGAACCGCTTTTGCACTATTGGGATCTACAAGGTACCCAGGAGTTTCTCCCATGAAACAGACACCCTCTAATCCCTGGAGTTTCCCTAGTCCAAGTAATAACCCACTTGCACCGATGATACCTCCACCGGGTTCATTTTTTCGGAAAATTGCACCATATTCTTTCATGGGTTTGACAAGATTCTTATGAGTTGTAGCAAACAAAACCTTAGGTTCTTTGATATCATGACCTAAACCATATCCACCAAGAGTATACATGCGTTTAACCCCAAGTTCAATTACTACATTGAGAATTGATTGAACTAACTCATATTGTCCTTGTGAGGATAATCCCTGATAATCACCGGTGAGAAGGATGAGATCAGGTTGATTTTTGTTAGTAGCCTTACGATAATAAAATTCATTATTTACCAGTTTAACCGTGCCATCAGGATTTATGAAAACCTGTGGGGGAAAATCCTTGCTGTATAATTCAGCAAATTTCTTTGCTTTTGTAACTTCAATGAGATGTTCAACAGCGAGTTTTCCCACATTTCCAATTCCGGGTAACCCTTCAATAAATATAGGATTGTTCAATTTGGGTTTTTCATCAATAAAGTTAATCGTTACGACGTCCATGGGATTCTTTTTCTCCTATTTTTTTTAATTGGCGACGATATTTACCATAATGATCCTGAGGGGAAAATCGGGCGGGATGTTTTGATATTGTTTTTTGTTGACAATGTTTGCAAATGGTTCCAAGAGTGTATCGTTGACAGTGTTGGCAATAACGAATATGTGTCATGGCTTTAATCTTCTAATTCACGTTTAAATTCACATTGTCCATTGTTTTGATGAATGGAGTCAGTGATTCGAGTAACTGCTTTTTTCATTTGATCTTCAGCGATTTTATAATCTGGTGCTTTAACCGAGATCAAATAGCGAGGTGCACCGATATATTTTATCATAATTGTAACGTCTTCGTATTCTGACTGTTGTGCGAGTTGTAGTGCCTCTCGGATGTGATTAATGCCATCGGGTGTCCAGGTGGATATTGTTAATAATCCTTTAATGGTAACAAAGGGTATGGTAATGCTTTCTTGTGCGACAACTTCGAAGTGTTCTAACCAGGTTCCTTTGAAGCCATCGTTTTTAAGGATATCACTGTCGTAGGCGCATTCTTCAAAAGCATTGTATAGGGTACCATATTTTTTTGTCAGTTCATTACCAAATTTTTTATAGCAAGTTTCTACGGGTTCATCGAGACGGTGAGCAACCATTTCAAGGAGTTTGTGAGCTTTTTGACTGTTTTTCCATTCCTGGATTTTATCACGGCGTTGATGTTCATTGACTCGTTTGAGGGAAAGATCGATATGGTTTTTTGCTTCCTCTACTCTGAGGACTTTGCAGACGACTTTTTGTTTTTCTCTGACGTGATTACGTATTCGTTTTACCCATCCAGTAGCTATTTCAGAAATATGGATAAATCCTTCCTTATCAGGATATTCATCGAGGGCAACAAATGCACCAAAATTTTGTACTTTGGCAATGGTGCCAACAACGAGTTCTCCTTCTTCAGGGTACTCATTTTGTATCATGACAAGAAACCTTATTTTGTTGATTCTAAAATTTTTGCTTTAATTTTTGCTTTTCCACCAGCGGGAATTGCAAGCTTACTACCACAGATGTGGCATAATACTACGGTGCTTGCTTTATCAAATAGATATTGTTCATTTTCACAGTCATTGCATCGGACTTTAATGAACTTACTTTTTGGCTCCTGCATAGGTTTATTCTCCTATCTCCACCTTTTTTGCTCGAATACTTGGTGGTTGATGCATTTTATGACATATAGTACAGGCATAGCGAAGTGGAGCTCGACGGCTGGTTTTTTCTCGTCCTTCTG
>JAHJFH010000310.1 GCA_018824925.1 Thermoplasmatota archaeon | reverse complement strand
TGGATAATGTCTGGGATGTGCTTTTGCCAGATTATTCCATGGCTAGGAGCTATCATGTTGATGTCAAGATTTTCTATTGCTTCAAGGGCTTTTTTTACTTGGTCATTGTAGGGAAGGACAATATTTGCGTAATATTTTGCTGCTTCTTCTTTCAGAATCGACCAACCTATGTTTTCATCAAAACGATTAGCACTAGCGATATGTTGGCCAAAGGCATCGTTTGGCAGTAATAATTTGTCTTCTGGGCTGTAGGTTACCATAGAATCGGGCCAGTGGACCATGGGGATAGGAACGAAATGAAGGGTGCGTTTTCCGATAGATAGAGTGTCCCCTGATTGTACTGGTTTCATGTCCCATGTTTGTTTATAATGTCGTTTAAGCCCTATTTCGCCCCGTGATGATGTTATTATTTTTGCATTAGGAGTGTGTTGAAGGATTTTTGGTAATGAGCCCGAATGATCCATTTCGACATGATTTGATACGATATAGGCGATTTTTTTAGGGTCGATAATACTTTGTATTCTGCTGAGCATTTCATCGAATAAATAATGTTTCACAGTATCGATGAGAGTAATTTTTTTATCAATTATTAGATAGGCATTATAGGTTGTTCCACGGGGGGTAGAATAACCGTGAAAGTTTCTGAGATTCCAGTCGATACCTCCCACCCAATAGATATCTGGTTTGAGCTGTACTGCTTTCAGGGATGATCACTCCTTTTCGAATGCGTCTTTTCCAGCACCACAGACCGGGCATACCCAATTTTTTGGTAGATTTTTGAAAGCGGTTCCTAGTGCTATATCATTATCTGGATCTCCTTTTGCAGGGTCATAGATATAGCCACAGACAGTGCATACATATTTTTCCATAGTTATTTCCTCTTTTTTTTTCGGTTTTTCTTCTTCAATATAGGTTGGGGCATTTTTTGGTGATTTGCCACCTTTTACTTGATGGTAATATTCATAGGTCAAAACAGGTTTTTTAGCAAGTAATTCTGCGTCTTCTACTTGGCCAATGAAAATGGTATGTGTTCCAACAGATAGTTTTTTTATACCTTTTGCCTCGATGTATCCAAGTGTATTATCAAGAACAATTGGGACTCCGGTTTTTCCTATTTTGTAGTTAATATTTTTGAATTTATCAATATCTCGTCCAGATCTGTAGCCAAATGTTCCTATGAAGAGCATTGGGCATTCTTGGCAGAGAATTGATGCTGAAAAAACCTTACTATGTGTTATATACTCGTGTGTTAGGTTTTTTTTGTTGATACTGATTGCAACCGTTTTTGGTTGTGAGGTTACTTGGAAAAGTGCATTGACTATTTGACCGTTTATTTTATCATTTTTTCGAGAACAGACTACATAAAGACCATAAGGTATTTTTTGTAGGGGATGTGGGTTCATTTATGAGTTTCCTCCCTTTTCTGGCAGTCTAAACAGATTCCCTTGAAATATCCGTGAACTTCCTCAATATTATATCCTTGTTCTTGGATTTTTTTAATGTTGGGGCAATTTATGTCAAGGTCTTGAATGTTGCCACAGGAGCGGCAAAGAAAGTGATGATGTATGTCTTTACGTAGATCATATCGTCGTTCGTGTCCTGTGATGTGAAGTGGCTGAATGATATGATGTGTATTTAAGATTTCGAGTGAGTTATAAACGGTGGTTTTTGAGAGGGAGGGGTTGGTTTTTTTGAGTGTGTTGTATATTTCGTCAACGGTAGGATGAGTATAGTGGGTGTCCAGATATTTGAGGATTGCGAGTCGCTGGGGGGTAATTTTAAGGTTATGTTTTTTTAATAAGTTAATGTAGTCTTTCACTGTAAATACCTCACATGATAAAATGTAATGATTACAATATTGAATTGAATACTATATTGGTATTTAAACATTTTGATTTACATCATAAAAAAAGGTTACTTATAAATAAAAAACGTTTAATCGTATTTGTTTAGCTGACCGAGTTTCTTTTGTTTAAATCGAAAAATCAATCAGATAGTTCATCCATTACATATGTTGGATGGATGGGATGCAGAAGTGG
>JAHJFH010000309.1 GCA_018824925.1 Thermoplasmatota archaeon | reverse complement strand
TGTAAAGAAACTAAAGCTCAAAGAATGGGAGTTTCTTGAACATTTTATCAGCAAATCAGGAGACCAAACCCAGGATTCATCCGCCATACCGCAAATTCTTCCCTCAACAAAATATATTGGTGAAGTTATCGCAGGTCGCCCGGTATTATCCCATCCCTCTCGGAAAGGAGGTTTCCGCCTTCGCTATGGACGAGCACGCACAGCAGGGCTTGCGTCTACAGCAATTAACCCCGCAACGATGTATTTACTAGATGGATTTATTACAGTTGGAACCCAGATGAAAACAGAACGTCCTGGGAAGGGAACCATTGGAACTCCCTGTGATCAAATCGAAGGACCTATTATCCTCTTGCATAATGGTGATTTAATTCAAGTTAATACACTGGATGGACTTCGTCGCGATGTAAAAAAAATTATTGACCTTGGTGAGCTATTAATCCCGTACGGCGAATTTATAGAAAATAATGCATTACTCCCAGATGCATCTTATGTTTATGAATGGTGGATTCAAGAACTCCAACAGAAATTACACTGTCTCCCAGAAGTATATACCCGAGTATCTATAACCCAGGCTGATGCAAAAACACAGCAACTAGTCGAAACCGCATTTCAGAAACCTATTAACCTTCAATGTCCAACACCTGAGGAAGCATTTACACTCGCTGAACAATACCAGATTCCCTTACATCCATGGTATAATCTTTTTTGGCATGATATCACATCTGAGCAGCTTCATACACTCCAAGAATACATACTCAAAGAAGGAAGTATAGAGACAGAAAAAGGTATTCGTTTAAAACTCCCCTTCTCCGGAACTATTAAAGAAATATTAATTGAATTAGGCGCCCTTCATCAACAACGAGAAGGCTTTTTGATCCTTGATCGTTATGCCCACTCCCTCATTCGTTGCTGTGGATTAGCCATCGACAACAACCTCATCATCACAACCTCCCGATATCAAAACACTAATGACTCGATTGAGCCTATCATCAATCAGGTATCCCAATTAGCAGGGATTTCCATCCGTGCTCGTGCCCCCTTCCGTATTGGTACACGTATGGGACGACCCGAAAAAGCATCGGCTCGGAAAATGCGACCACCTCCTCACGTATTGTTTCCCCTAGGAAATTATGGTGGAAATCAACGATTAGTTCGTACTGCTGCTGAAAACAAAACCATAGAAATTGAAGCAGGAAAACGAAAATGTCGACTATGTAATAAAACCACGTTTACAATAACCTGCATATGTGGGGGCCATACAGACCCATTAGAAGGACGAATCGAAACCTACAAGATTGATTTAACCCAGGAACTTAGCCGAGCTTGTGTTCGTCTTAAGGAACGAACGCATCCTGAAACAATTAAGGGTGTTATCGGTACGATTTCAAAACATAAAACCCCTGAACCGTTAGAAAAAGGAATTTTACGAGCAAAACAAAATGTCCATGTATTCAAGGATGGTACTATCCGTTTTGATATGACCGATGCTCCGTTAACACATTTTCGACCACGAGAAATTGGGGTGTCAATAAAAAAAATCAAAGAACTGGGATATACTAAAGATTACCTGGGTGTTCCTTTGACATCTGATGATCAGATTTGTGAATTAAGGGCTCAGGATGTGATTGTTTCAATATCTTGTGCAGAATTTTTTATGCAGGTCGCAAAATTTATTGATGAGTTACTTACTAAATTCTATAAACTTGATCGATTCTATAAAATTCGACGTCTGCAGGATCTCGTAGGTCATTTAGTCATAGGTCTTGCGCCGCATACCTCAGCTGGGGCGTTAGCACGTATTATTGGGTTTACCTCTGCTCAGGTTTGTTATGGTCATCCTTTTTTCCATGCGACAAAGCGTCGCAATGCCGATGGTGATGAAGATGGTCTTATGATGGTTATGGATGCATTGTTAAATTTTTCGCATTCATATATTCCAGATAAACGTGGAGGGCGAATGGACTTACCCCTTATTTTAACGACTCGTATAGATCCTGCTGAGGTGGATAAAGAAGCGCATAATCTTGACACGCTTGCTCGATATCCACTTGCGTTTTATGAGCAGACAATACTGCATGCACATTCAAAAAAATTAGAACCCATTATGGGGTTAGTGGCGCATAGAATTGGAACTGAATTACAATATGAGCAGTTTGATTTTACCCATGATACTACTGATATATCTGCAGGTCCTAAAGAATCGACATATAAAACCTTAAAAACTATGATGGATAAAATGAATGTTCAGCTTGATTTAGCAGCGAAAATCCGAGCGGTCGATGAGGCTGATGTAGCCTATAAGGTTATTGAACGACATTTCCTCCCCGACATCTTAGGGAATTTACGTGCTTTCAGTAAACAATCTGTTCGGTGTCCGCAATGTAATACGACTTTTCGTCGAATTCCCTTAAAAGGTGTGTGTAATAAATGCAGTGGAAGATTAACCTTAACTGTGCATGAAATGTCGGTAAAGAAATATCTTGATATTTCTCGAAAGATCGCAGAAAAATATAATCTACCGATGTATGCACAACAACGTATTAATTTGGTAGAAAAATCGATTAATTCCCTCTTTCGTAGTGATCGAATACGGATTACCACTATTGATGAGTTCTGTTCAGGTTCTCAGGGAACATAATCTTCAAATAGCATAATCCTATTTGTATATCATAGGTTGATGAGATGGTAGAATGATCGATACATCAGATAGAACGAAAAACCTGGAATAAATGGTCATTTTACATTAACATTGTGGTTTTCATAATTATTGCTGTTGCAGTGTATCTGTTAGTTTTAGACGTGTATGCTGCTGGGCAAATCGCGGGGCGTGGTTCATCTGGTGATGTTCTGTCTCAGGCATGGTTAACAATAATGCGGGATGTCGCATTTATTGCTATTGCATTCACCTATATCTTCTTCCAATTGTTTAAATACCAGCGGATGATTATCCGCCGCTCATGGTAACCTGATGGCGAAAGGTGTAGACTAGACCGGGGAGTTAGGCGTTCCCTGTTACCAGAAATCGCCGAAATGCTGGGGTCGAATTCAACAGGCGGTGTAACGGGTAGTAAATGATCCGTGTGTTGACGATGAAGCCTTGTCCTTTGGGATTAGAGGTGCTAATCACCAATGACTGGAGGGTCATTGGTCTATCTTTGCTGTGGAAATCGGGTCAGGCACGGAAGTGAGCAGCCTTACCGCAGACTGCTGATGCTCAGAGGGTTAACGGGGCAGAGAAAGCATACGGGGAGTCATTTGTCTGCTACGCGCACCCACTGACGAAATGTTTACACCCGCTAAAATTACTACTAAATTCAGGTTACCATTTCGTGATTGTGAGATGGGGGACTAATAAATGGTACGTTTACTGCGTGATGAAAACCTAGTTGCAGCATGGCAAAACTTTTTTGAAGAGATATGCAGGGCAGACATAGAAACACTTGCCTTAGAATATCCTGAACACCGCAGCCTAGAAATTGATTATTGGCGGATTGATAAAGCTGATTCACAACTATCTGAGCTCGTAATCCAGCAACCCTATAAAGCCATCTTTAATGCCGAGGAGGCATTGCAAAACATAGATGTTGCCGCAGAACAGAAACTTAAGTTACATTTTCGAGTCAAAAATCTTTCTGAATCAAATCGAATACTTATCCGTAAAATCCGTGCAATACATCTAGGAAAACTCTGCGCAATTGAAGGGTTAGTTAAGAAGCGAACAGAGGTACGTCCGAAGTTACAGGTAGCTGCATTTCAATGTCAGAAATGTGGTGCAATCATTCGTATAGAACAAGATGAGGATATCTTAAAAGAACCAACAGAATGTTATGAGGATCAGGGTGGTTGCAGTCGGGTATCCTCATTTAAATTATCAACTACTCTTTCATCATTTATTGATTCACAAAAAATCGAGGTGCAAGAAAACCCTGAGGGATTACGGGGTGGTGCTCAACCGGAACGTATTAGCATCTACATCGAGGATGATCTCGTAGGAGAGATCGCTCCAGGTGACCGCGTAATCATCAATGGAATTTTACATTCCATGCAACGACGACGAGGAACATTTCGTTTAACCTCGTTTGATAAAACCATGGAAGCAGTAAGTATAGAAAGTCAAGAGCTTGCATTCGAAGAAGTTGAGGTGACTGCTGAGGATGAAAAAGAGATCATCAAGATCAGCCAAGACCCAGATATTTATCAAAAAATGATACATAGTATTTCACCCACCATTTATGGTATGAATGTAGAAAAAGAGGCGTTAGTCCTTCAGTTATTTGGCGGATTACTAAAAGAAATGCCAGATGGAACCCATATTCGTGGAGATATCCATGCTCTTTTAGTCGGAGACCCAGGTACAGCAAAATCTCAGATGTTGACCTATATCTCAAAGCTAGCTCCTCGTAGTGTCTACGCCTCAGGTAAAGCATCGTCTGCAGCGGGATTAACCGCAGCAGCTGTACGAGATGAATTTGGTGAAGGGCAGTGGACACTTGAAGCAGGTGCATTAGTTCTTGCAGATATGGGGGTTGCCTGTATCGATGAAATTGATAAAATGGAAGAGACTGACCGGAGTGCGCTTTATCAAGCAATGGAACAACAGGAGAT
>JAHJFH010000051.1 GCA_018824925.1 Thermoplasmatota archaeon | reverse complement strand
TGCCTTTTGAAAATCTTCTATTTTTCATGCTTAATTCCGTGAAGAAATCAATTCAGATTGAATTGACGGAGTATATGGGCTTGTTCACAACCCATAAAAATATAACTAAGAGTGCATATTGTCAACAGAGAATGAACCTTCGACATGAGGCTTTTATCGAATTGAATGATGATTTAATCAATGCATCAGAGTCTTTCACGACGGGATCATCAAAATCAGATTCAATATTCAATTCTTCTTTTCCATATAGAACCGCGGCTTTCATGCCTCTCCCTCAGGGTCAGAGAAATAGGTCAATGGTATATAATCTTATACGTTTTCCAAATAAAACTCTTGATTAATATTGGTGGATGTGGTATTTTGATAAGCTATAAATAACGATACAATATTCAGCACCACCATAGGTTTAAAAAAATCGATCGGGAGGATATCATATGCCTTTAGACTGGTTACCTCGAGATAATGAAATTAAAAACCATGATTTATGGAAAAAAGAACACTTTGGTGTTGAACCACCCTGTACCATGTATGAGCTTCGGCCAATAATAGATGCAGAAGGAAAAAATGTAAAAGGATTAAACTCAGCCTGGATCACACTCAATAACCCCAAACAGTACAACTCGTATACAACAGAGATGGTCAAAGGGGTTATTGCGGGATTTCATCATGCATCAATGGATCGAAGTGTGGTGGCAGCAATTTTTACTGCAGTAGGCGATAAAGCATTCTGTACTGGGGGTAATACAAAGGAATATGCAGAATATTATAGTGGAAAACCCAATGAATATGGGAGTTACATGGATCTCTTTAATGCAATGGTGGATGCTATTCTTGGCTGTAAAAAACCGACTATCTGTCGGGTTAATGGTATGCGTGTTGCAGGCGGTCAAGAGATTGGTATGGCCTGTGATATTACGGTATCCTCGGATTTAGCAGTCTTTGGTCAAGCCGGTCCTCGACATGGCTCTGCACCAGACGGCGGATCAACTGATTTTTTACCTTGGTACCTTGGAATCGAGGATGCAATGTGGAACTGTATTTCCTGTGAACTTTGGTCTGCCTATAAAACAAAACAATTAGGACTCATCAGCAAAGTAACTCCTGTATTGAAACAAGGAAATAAATTCATTCGAAACCCTATGGTGATTACTGACAAATACATTGAAGATGGGGAAATCGTCTATGGCGATTTTGTCAAAGGAAATGCCTATCAGAAAGCACGAGAACTTGTTAAAACATTACCTATAGATTTTACCCTGTTGGATAAAGTAGTTGATGATATCCTTTGGATGTATACGAATCTCATGCCAGGGTGTTTAATTAAATCCATCGATGGTATCAGATTGAAGAAAAAATTCTTCTGGGATCAAACCAAGCTAGCGAATCGTCATTGGCTTGCAGCCAATATGGCAACAGAAGCATTTCTAGGATTCAATGCATTTAACAATCGAAAACTCACCGGCAAGGATGTTATTGATTTTGTGCAATACCGAAGGTTACTTGCAGAAGGACATCCATTTGATGAAAAACTTATTGAAGCGGTGCTTCCAAAACCAAAGAAAACACAATGAAAATCAGAAAAGATTATGGTTTTTCAATAGTATAATACAGTTTAATTTCTTCGATTTCCTCAAAAATACGTGGTACCACCTTAACAGGCATATCCATCTTAATCTCTTCATCTGGAATGTCTTTAATCCAAGAAATTAACCGCCCGCCTTCTTTTAGATCAACCACTCCTAATATATATGGTGCTATATCCTCAAAGCCTTTTGGTGCTATATAAATTTTTGTAAAACTTAGTAGTGTGCCCTCGCCTGAGTATTCCACCCATTCCACAGAATCACTCATACATGCAAGGCAATCCGCACGTGGTGGAAAATACCGTTCTCCACATTTTGTACATTGAGTGCCCATGAGTTTTCCTTCGTGAAGATAATCAGCAAATTTATCCACCTTTGTATAGGGTGTGAAATTGATTTTTCCAAAGTATTTGAATGGCATGATTTTTACCTCCTCAGAATGTGTACAAAGGTATATTGTCCAATACCACCCACATTGTGAGTAAGTCCAATTTCTGCACCTGATACCTGTCGTTTTCCTGCGTCACCTCGTAATTGTTTAACAATTTCAGTCGTCATGGACACGCCTGTTGCCCCAACAGGATGACCCTTTGCTTTTAGTCCCCCGTCAACGTTTACTGGTGTTGATCCACCGATGTATGATTGTTTTTCCTCAATGAATTTACCGCCCTTGCCCTTTGCGCAGAAACCAAGGTTTTCATAGGCCATGATTTCTGCGATAGTAAAACAGTCATGGACCTCAGCTACCTGAATATCAGATGCTTTAATCCCTGATTGAACATAAGCCTGTTTCGCAGCCTCAATAGCACTGGGGATTTCAACAAGATTTGGTCGGCGAAGAACCGACATCTGCGCAGAGGCAGAGCCTAGACCTGTAAACCAAATGGGGGTGTCCACAAATTTTTTTGCTAAAGTTTCATTGGTCATAATAACACAAGCAGCACCATCAGCATTTGCACAACAATCAAGAACATTAACAGGAAAAGCCACGTCATCAGAACAGATGACCCGTTCTAATGATACTTCTTTTTGGAAAAAGGCATTGGGATTCATTGAACCATAATGATGGTTTTTAACCGCAACTAACGCCATTTGTTCTTTAGTTGTCCCAAATTCATGCATATGTCGGTTAGCATAGAGTGCATAGTACCCGGGGAATGTCGTACCAAAGATTGATTCCCATTGGACGTCACCTACTCTACCCATAAGTGCAAGGATTTCCTCTGTGGAAAGCTCCCGCATTTTCTGAACACCAATAACCGCAACGATATCATGCATCCCTGATTTTATGGCCATATATGCAGTTCGTATAGCTGCACTACCTGAGCCACAGGCCGCCTCGGTTAACCAGGTTGATTGTGGATTCATTCCCACATATTCTGCAACAACACCAGGTAATGAACGTTGCATATGGTACTCTGGTACAGAACCAACAACTAAGGCATCGATATCCTCTCTTCTCAGATTCTTGGTATCCTCGATGGCCTGTTTAAATGGTTCAAAAGCTAGTTCCTGAACTGTGGCATCACTTCGATTACCAAATTTTCCATGGCCAATTCCAACAATTCCTACCTTCAAATGTCTCACCTGTTTACTAAATATATTGACCGCCATCTACCTTAATTACTTCACCGGTGATATGACGTGCTTTTTCGGTACATAAAAATACAACGACATTAGCGATATCTTCGGTTGTAGCAACGCGGCCTAACACTGTTTCATCCACAGCTTTTTGAAGAAATTCAGGCGGAATATTTTTCGCCATCTCCGTCATCACCATACCAGGAGCAATAGTGTTGACATTGACATTGAATTTCCCAACTTCCTTAGCTAATGCTTTGGTTAGGGCGATGATTCCACCTTTTGAGGCAGAATAATTGCATTGTCCAAATTTTCCACGGATGCCATTGATGGAGGTGATGTTGATGATTTTTCCAGAGCGTTGATCTTTGAATTGCGCTGCAGCTAATTTATTGTAAATAAAATATCCTTTGAGGTTGACGTTGATGACGTTATCCCAGTCCTGCTCACTCATTTTCCAGATAACCCGGTCCTTGTTGATGCCCGCGTTACATACCAGGATGTCTAGTTTACTATATGTGTCTAGGACTTGTTTAAACATAGCTTCTGCATCAGAATAACTGGTAACATCCGCTTTGATGACAAGACATTTTCTGCCAAAATCTTCGATTTGTTTTGCAACTGCTTTAGCTTCAGCATCATGTTTTCGATAATTGATTGCAATGTCTGCTCCTTCACGGGCGAGCTCAATGGCTATAGTTGCTCCGATCCCCAGACTTCCTCCTGTTACAATTGCTGATTTACCTAACAAATCCATTTTAAAGCCTCCATTTCATATTTGAGTAATATGGGATATCTTTGTAATTAATTTGATGATGATAGTAATTGCGCCATTATTTTATTTTTGGAAAAAACATTTTTGAATGATTAAAAATGAGCAAAGTTTTAAATGTAGCCTTATTATAACTATAATGCAGCTATATTATAGCTATGGGGGCAACATGGACAACCCAACTAAATTTGAAGTCTACGGTCAAGAAATGCTAGAAAAAATAGTCAAAAAATGTGGTAACAGCGGCCGCATATATCTTCCACCAGATTGGATAGAAAAAAAAGTTAAAATAATCAGAGTAGATTGAAAAAAAGGTGATACTATGCACAACATCACAATACGATCAATGAAGGAGAAAGATATCAACCAAGCAGCCGACATACACCGAAAAGTAATACGAGAAGGACTTGGCCAAACCACCACCTACAATATCGAGGCCCTCTTCTTCTCATTCATAAAAAAAAGCCCTAACACCTGCCTCGTCGCTGAAAAAGATGCAACTGTTGCCGGATTTATCATCGGCTCGATAAAAGAATGGGGCTTTGGCGTCGAGCGATCCGGATGGATCGAAATGATAGAAGTTGATCCAAAACTTATGGGTATAGGCATAGGTAAAACCTTAGGTGAAGCAATCATCAACCACTTTAAAAAAGCAAACATCAAAAATGTCTATACCTCTGTTCAATGGGATAGCGGAGATTTAATCGCCTTTTTCAAATCCATAGGGTTTGATAAAAGTAATTTCATCAATCTTGAACTTATATAATTAAAATAAAAGAAAAAAGGAGGTTGTAAGATAGAGCATTTAAAACAATTCAAACAATGGGAAAAAAACAGACATCAATATGCAAAGGACTGGAAGAAAAAAACTGGTGGAAAAGTCATGGGGTATTTCTGTACCTATGTTCCCGAAGAAATACTCTATGCCGCTGGTGTACTAACGGTACGCATCCTAGGTAGTCATGAACCACAGGATGTCACAGAACCACATATATTTGCTATGTTCTGTCCATTTTGTCGAGATTGTCTTGCACAGGGACTCAAAAACAGGTACACCTATCTTGATGGTCTCATGATCGCACAATCATGTCTTCATATCAGACAAGCATATACTAGTTGGATAAAACATCGACCAGTTGAATTTGAGAAATTCCTTTGCATGCCTCATAAAGTCCAAAGCCCGCATGCATATGAGTATCTCACTGATGAACTACGAATCTTTAAAAAAGAGGTTGAGGACTGGACGGGAAAAAAGATATCTGAAAGTGACCTTGAAAAAGCTATTGATACGTATAATGAGAACCGTCGTCTCATGAAGCAACTCTATAATCTCCGCAAACGTGATAATCCTCCAATCACTGGTGAAGAGGTAATGGAGGTTGTTATGGCAATGCAGATGACTGACAAGGAAGAGCATAACAAACTCTTAAAACAACTACTAAAAAATCTAGAAAACTATACACCTGATCGAGCTGTTGGCAGTCGATTAATGATCCTTGGATCAGAAGATGATGACACCGTTTTTATGAACATGGTAGAAAACTGTGGCGCAACCTTTGTAATAGATGATCACTGCACTGGATCACGATACTTTTGGAATGAGGTAGAAACCGGTAAAGATCAAGTTGCCCAAATAGCAGCACGTTATATCGATCGTATACCCTGTCCCACAAAGGATTGGGAGGAGCGAAAACGAATCCCGCATATCCTGAATCTCTGTAAAGACTGGAATGTTAATGGGGTTATCATCATGCAGCAGAAATTCTGTGATCCCCATGAACTTGATTATGTTGCAATCCAAAAAGCACTTGATGATACTGGCATTCCAACCCTGTTTCTTGAATTCGATGTTACGGTACCTATCGGGCAATTCAAAATCCGTGTCGAAGCATTCCTTGAAATGATTGGTGAGGATGATTTATTCTAGGAGGATCACAAGCATGGTACAAGAAGCTCAATATCCAACCGAGCGATTACAATGCTGGAATGAAGCAAAAAACATTCGGATGAAATATTATCAAGATTATGCTGAGGCACATGACAAAGGTGGTTTACGATGGGCAGGCGGCGCCTGGACCTTTGATGCAATTCCTGCAGGTTTAGGCGATGATGTCTTTCCTATCACTAGTGAACCATATGGTGCGACGATTGCCTTTGATAAAGAACTATCACTCGCATGTATGGAAGCAGTAGAAAAAGAAGGCTACCCACGAGATCTATGCTCATATATGCGTAACTATTGGGGCTCCATCATCATCGATAAATACCCCTTTGGATACAATGACAACAAAGAATTTGTACCTCGGTTTGAAGGCGTAAAATCCATAGGATTCCCTAAACCAGATTTCATCTGGCAGGATCACATCTGCTGTTCTCATGCAAAATGGTATCAGGTCGTCTCTGATCTCGAGGGTGGCATCCCAATGTTTACCGTTGATAATGCAGTAGGACCTGCCCATGAACTCACTAATAGCAAAATCAAATATGTAGTTGAACAACTGAAAGATGGTATTATATTTTTAGAAAAAACAACCGGTAGACAATTTGATGATGAACTCTTATACAAAGCCATTCAGAATCATTTTATTTCAACCTCAAAATGGGCAGAAATATGTGCATTAAATAAAGCCATTCCCGCGCCATTGGATGAAAAATCAATTTATTCATTATATGTCCTTGGCACCCTTCAAAAAGCAGGAAAACAGGTAGCAGATTTTTATGAAAAATCACTTCTACCTGAGGTACAAAACCGGGTTAAAAAAGGTATCGCTGCAGTACCCAATGAACGGTTCAGAGTCATGTCTGACACCCAACCACCATGGAGTTTTCTTAGTATTTTTCGGTATCTTGAAAAATTTGGGTGTGTAAGTGTAGGTTCACTGTACACCTTTGGTCTTATTGGTCAATGGGAAGATAAAAAGGATGGTAGCTGGGGACCAAAAACCATACCAGAGATAGAATTCTCAAACAGAGATCAAGCTCTCAATGAATATGTGAAATATGAGTTACATAAACCTGAATGGCAACATTTCTACTCCTGTCATCTTAAAAGCGATATGATGATACGAATCGCTAAGGAATGGCAGCTTAGTGGAGTTATACTTCATTACAATCGAGGTTGTGAGGGATTAACGGTTGGTATTGCCGAAAATCGGTTGGCTCTCCTTGAAGCGGGATTCCCAGTTATGGCATTTGAGGGTAACAATGCCGATGAACGGGAGTTTGATGAATCACGAACTAAAGCAAAAATCAATGCCTTTATGGAAACACTTGGAGCCAAATAATAAGGGGAAAAAAATATGATTACACTCGGGATAGATATAGGGGCAAAAAACATCAAAATCGTTATTCTAAAAGACAATAAAATCATAGCAAAAACCAATGTAGCGGCAGGATTTGAGGTAACCAAATCCGCCCGAGAAGCACTCAACAAGGTCATGAAAGAAGCAGGCATTTCAAAAAACGATATTGATAAAACGATTGCTACGGGTGCCGGTGATAAATTAGCTCCATTTTATGATGATACAAAATCCATAGTCGGTTGTGATTCCCTCGGAGCTGTTTTCCTCCATCCAGCAACACGAACCGTGATTGATGTTGGTGCTGAGGAAGGCCGAGGTATGCGCTGTGATGAAACGGGAAAAATATTAGATTTTGAGGTCAATGAAAAATGTGCTGCAGGTGCTGGTGCGTTCACCGAAGCAATGTCACGTGCTCTAGAGGTGTCGCTTGAAGAATTTGGTCCCCTTTCATTAAAAGCAACAGAGGAAATCCCCATGAATGCACAATGTACCGTCTTTGCTGAATCCGAGGTAGTAACCATGGTGCATAATAATATCTCTAAAGCCAATATGGCCAAAGCAGTCCATGATGCCATGTCAAGTAGAATATCATCTATGGTTAGAAAAATAGGGTTTAACAAAGATGTCACCCTTGTTGGTGGTGTCGCAAAAAATGTTGGATTCGTTGATTCCCTTAACAGAGATCTTGAACTCGAGGTATTCGTACCCAAAGACCCAGAGTACGTCGGAGCACTCGGTGCTGCACTCGCTGCAGCCGGTTGGAAAGGAGGTACCTAAAATGGCCGACAAACCTGAATACTGGAGATGGACTGAATCACGATGGACTAATCCTGGCCTTGATTGGAAGGGAAAAGTGATCACTGCTGGTGTCGATGTTGGATCTGTCAGCTCACAAGCAGTCATCCTCGCAGATGTAGAACTTTATGCATATGCAAATATGAGAACTGGATCTGATAGCCCGGATTCTGCCATGAAAGCAATGAATTGGGCCATGAAAGACACCAATCTTACAATACCAGATCTTGCATATACCGTCGGTACTGGCTATGGACGGGTGAACGTACCCTTTAGTCAACGAGCAATAACCGAAATTGCCTGCCATGCACGTGGTGGTAATTTCATGTATGGACCTACAATACGGACAATCCTAGATATGGGGGGTCAAGACTGTAAAGCCATCCATTGTGATGAACGCGGAAAAGTAACCAAGTTTCTTATGAATGATAAATGCGCAGCAGGCACTGGACGAGGAATGGAGGTATTCGCAGATCTGCTTGGTGTATCAATCAATGATGTCGGTGATCTTTCATTTGACATCGACAAAGAACCACAACCAGTTAGTAGCACCTGTGTTGTTTATGCTAAAACCGAGGCCACAGGGTTACTCCGAGAAGGATGGCCAAAAAACAAGGTCCTTGCTGCGTATTGTTCCGCTATGGCCCATCGAATCATGACACTTCTTGAACGCATCGGCGTCGAAGAAGACTTCGCCATCACCGGAGGCATAGCAAAAAATAAAGGTGTGGTAAAAAGACTCGAAAAAGAGGTCAGTATAAAAATCATTAAAACCTCAAAATATGATCCACAAATAGCCGGTGCATTAGGCGCTGCATTATTCGCCAAAGCACTTTATGATAAAGGAAAAAAATAGATGTGATGCCATATGATCGCAAATTATGGGTATAAAGATGGCTCTGGAGAATACTTTATCACCATAGACACAGAAAAATGCAATAGATGCAAAAAATGTGTAGAGGCATGCCCCTTTGGTGTTATGGCAGTAGGTGAAGACATGAATGACCCCCTTTCTGATCAAGAAGTAGCCTATGTTACTGAAGCTGAACGAAAGAGAATTAAATACACCTGCGCACCATGTAAACCCACTAATGAAACCATTCCACCCTGTATAAAAGCCTGTAAAATGGATGCCATCACCCATTCATGGTAGAGGATTTTACTAGATATGAGCACGCAAACGATTACTATAGCAATTAATCACAAGAATATCACTTGCACACTGGATAACACAATTCTTGATGCTGCATTAAACGCTGGTATCTATATCCCCTCACTTTGTTACCACCCGGATCTCCCACCATTTGGGGCCTGTGGTTTATGTACTATACAAATTGAAGGATTAAAAGACCCGAAATTAGCATGCAACACAACGGTTAAGCCGGGTATGAAAATCTTAACCGACACTCCGGAAATCAAAAAAATACGAAAAGAAAAACTTACCAACATACTCACAAACCATCCACATGCCTGTCTTGTTTGTGCAGAAAAAGAGGGATGTGCTCGAGAACCCTGCTCCCTTAATGTGAAAGGAGTTGAACGTTGCTGCTCAAAACTTGGGAACTGTGAAATTGAACGAATCGCGGATTACATTGGAATACCCGAGGATACACCACGATATACCCCACAAAATTTCCCAAAATATACCGATAATCCATTTATTGAACGTGATTACAATCTCTGTATCGGCTGCAGCAGATGCATCAGAGCCTGCGAACGTATTCGCGGGGCAAATGCACTCGGAGATTTACCAGATCCACCAAACCTTGTTGATCCCACTGATTTCCCTGAAAAACTGTTAGAAAGTGGATGTCAGTTCTGTGGCGTCTGCATCGATGTCTGCCCTACAGGTGCACTGATTAATCGTATTGAAAAAATAAAGGATTCAGCACCCTGTCAAATATCATGCCCCGCCCACATCAATATCCCACAGTTTTTACGAGAAATCAGTCAACATAGGTTCACTGAAGCTCTCACTACAATGTACCAAACAATCCCTTTTCCTGGGACCCTTGGATATGTGTGTTATCATCCCTGTGAAACAGATTGTCGTCGTGATGAGCTAGATGATGCTGTGGCAATACGGGTATTAAAAAGGTTGGCCTTTGAACAAACCGATAAAATACAAATCAATTCACCACAAAAAAAATCAAACAAAAAGATTGCAGTAGTTGGCTCTGGACCCGCAGGATTAACCTGTGCTTTTTACCTAAATCAATGGGGACATTCTGTCACTGTTTTTGAGGCTCAAGAAAAACCAGGCGGCATGCTACGATACGGAATACCGACATTCAGACTACCACGACACATATTAGAAAAAGAGATAGACATCATCAAAAAAACCGGTATAAATATCAAAACAAACACACCAATCACCACACTTGATGAACTAACAAACCAAGGATTCAACGTGATATTTATAGCCATCGGTGCACAGAAGGGGTCAACCTTAAAAATCAAAGGAGAAGATGATCCAGAAGTCTTAGATGCACTACAATTCCTACAGCAAGTATACGGAAAGACCAATACAAAAAAAATGGTTCAAACAGATGCAATCACACTAGGAAAAAAGGTTGCAGTCATTGGAGGGGGCAATACCGCTATTGATGCTGCGCGAACTGCAGTACGACTTGGATCAACTGTCACAATAATCTATAGACGCAGTGAAAATGAAATGCCTGCATACTTAGAAGAAATCAACGAAGCAAAAACAGAAGGCATACAATTTCAGTTTCTTACAACACCAGTTGCCATACAATCAACCAATAAAGGATTACAGGTAGAATTAATCAAGATGAAACTAGGGCCAAAAGACGCTAGGGGTAGACCCCAGCCAATTCCAATAAAAAATTGTACCATTACAAAAGATTTTGATAATTTAATCATCGCAGTTGGTCAAGAAATCACACCGATAAACGGAATGAAGCTCAATATAAATGGGTGGCCTGAATACAACACCACAACACTCAGCATAACAGATGGTGTTTATATCGGGGGTGATGTCATCAAACCAGCCTCGGTAGTCGAAGCCGTAGCCATCGGAAGAACTGCCGCTCAACAGATTCACCAATATCTTGATGGCACCAAAGAAGACACACAAATATCAAAACAAAAACCACCTCCTCAAAAAACCAATCATGCCACCTTCCTTAAAAAACGGATGATTATTCCAAAGATCTCATCAGAAAAACGCCTATCCGGCTTTACCGAAATAGAAGAATCCTTAGAAAAAAATATAGGGACCGATGAAGCAAACCGTTGTTTCCAATGTGATTTATGCCTCTACCTCTCTGAAATACCCCAACCCCCTGTTGACTTACTACCATTCCAAATGAAAACAATACAAGAAGTTCCACAAACAGCAGGGGTATACACCACTTTCGATGAAAATAAAAAAATCATCGAAATAAAAGGTACTGCAAACCTCCAGAATATACTACGTGAAAAACTCGAAACAGATGATACCATCAAATTCTTCACATACGAGGAAGATCCCATGTATTCAAAACGAGAAAGTGAACTCCTTCAACAATATGCACAAAAATATGGAGAACTTCCCAGCGGAGGTGATGATCTAGATGACCTCTTCTAATATCCTCATTAAACCAGAAATCGTAGGTCCACTCTTATCTAACTGCTATATCGTATGGGATGAACATACCAAACATGGAGTAATCATCGATCCAGGTGATGATGCAGATACCATCCTTAAAAAAGTACAGGAAATAGAAATAACCATTGAATACATTCTCGCTACACATGGTCATTTTGATCACATCGGCGCTGTAGCACCCTTAAAACGAGCACTTAAAAGTAAATTTCTAGCTCATGAAGGCGACCTCTTTTTTATAGAAGATGGAAAAAAAACTGCTCATGGCTGGGGAGTTCATATTGAACAACCCCCTAACCCAGATCAATACATCACAGATGGAGAAACAATACACATAAAGGATTTCGAAATAAATGTACTACACACACCTGGGCACTCACCAGGAGGAGTATGCTATCTAACCAACAATATGCTCTTCGGTGGTGATACCCTTTTCCAAGGGAGTATCGGACGAACAGATTTTCGGAAAGGCTCCTTTGACGAATTAGAAAAATCAATAAAAACACGACTTTACACATTACCCGATAATACCATTGTCTATACCGGTCATGGACCTATCACAACTATTGGGGATGAAAAAAAATATAATGCCTATGTGCGGGAATAATAAAGAATCGGTGGTGAAATGTACAGTAAAAAACTTGGTATCATTGATTTATCCAAAAAAAAGATAAAAATCACTCGAACCTCTGAGGCATTACAGAAACAATTTCTGGGGGGGAGAGGCCTTAACAGTTATTATCTTTACAAGATGATAAAAACTGATATCGATCCATTCTCACCAGAGAATATTATTATCTTTGGTACTGGCTTATTGACTGGGACCCTTGTTCCTAATTCAAGCCGTTTCAATGTATCAGCAAAATCACCAGAAACAGGTATTCTTGGAGATTCCAACTGCGGTGGCTATTTCGCTGCTGAACTCCGTTATGCTGGGTTCGACCGTTTAATAATTCATGGTAAAGCACCGAAACCATCATATCTTTATGTTTCGGATGGAAATATCGAGATTAAAGAGGCCAAAGATTATTGGGGCATGGATACCACTAATGTTCAACAATCCCTCCGACATGATCTTGGGCATGTCGAAGCTGCCGTCTGTGGTGTCGCTGGTGAAAAACTGGTCCGATTCGCCTGTGTTAGAACAGGGGTAAAAAATGCTGCAGGACGATGCGGCCTCGGCGCAGTCATGGGATCCAAAAATCTCAAAGCCATCGCGGCAAAAGGAACACAAGGAATTGAGATTGTCCATCCTGAGGAAATGTTGGAAACCGTGCAAGAACTCAAAGATTACATAATGAACTCAAAAATCATTTCAATTCTAGGAAGCGTCGGAACCCCACTCCTGTACGAAGTAAGTAATACATTAGGTGCCATCCGAACAAAAAATAGCCAGCTCAATGCCTGGTCTGAATCATTAAATGCTGAGGTAATCGAAACATATGTCGAAAAGATGATTAGTTGTTCATCATGTATCGTCCACTGTCGTCATAGAAACAAACTCGGTGGAGAAGGACCTGAATATACCGCCGTAGGACTCCTTGGTGCAAACCTAGGGCTCGATAATACAGCCAACGTTATCGAATTAAACAATATCTGTAATGAACTCGGGTTGGACATATCTTCATCAGGAACCATTCTATCTTGGGCCTTCGAACTTTACGAAAAAAGCATAATTGATCAGACATTAACCGAAGAACCACTTCAATTTGGTGATTTTGATCTCGTAAAGCGATTACTCCATAAAATATCTCGAAGAGAAGGATTTGGCAATATTTTAGCAGAAAGCACCTCCAACATAAAAAGATTTGGTAAAACCGCAGAAGATTATCTTATCGCAGTGAAAGGTCTCCCACAGAGTGATCCACATGATTGTCGATATATCAAAGCCTTTGCACTTGGAATAGCCACCTCCTCAAGAGGAGCAGATCATCTTAGAAGCAGACCTACCCTTGAGATATTCCTCCATCTACCTGAAGAGGTTAAGGAACGTATTTATGGAAAAGGTATACCAAACGATCCAACCTCATACGTCGGAAAAGAAAAAACGGTATACTTTTCAGACAACATTTTTGCCGCTATTGATAGCCTTGGTATCTGTAAATTCATTTGCCATGGTTTTAACAGTCCACATTTCGTGGATTATACCTGGATGAAAAAACTCATTCATTGTGCTACTGGCTGGACATTCAATGAGAAAAACATTCAAGAAGTTGGCAAACGCATTATCGACATTGAAAGAATGTTCAATAACCGAGAGGGGATAACCCGAAAGAACGACACACTACCAAAACGATACTTTGATGATCCTATGCCACTCAATATCGCAAAGGGACACCATATCGATAGAAAAGAATTTGATACACTCCTCTCTAGATACTATAAACTACGAAGCTGGACACCTGATGGACTGGTTAAAAAAGAACGTATCAATGAATTGGAGTCATTGCAATGAAGCGTCTTTATGTTTACCCTGAGAAATGCACAGGATGTCGAGAATGTTCTCTTGCTTGTTCCCTTACCAAGTTCGGAGAATGCAATCCAAAAAAAGCAGCAATATCTGTGGTTAGAGATGAATTCAATCGCTATGAATTACCGATAATATGTTATCAATGTGACGATCCGGTATGTCATAAATTTTGCCATCAAAATGCATACTTTATCAAGGATGGGGTTGTGCTTCATAATGAAGATAAATGTGTCGGGTGCAGACTCTGTGCTGTTCTCTGCCCGTATAATGCAATAACCACTTTGAATTCCGAGATTATTAAATGTGATTTATGCGATGGTGATCCACAGTGTGTGAAATATTGTTCTACACAAGCTATTCAATATCTTGAAGAAACTGATGAATTAGAAAAACGACGGAAAAAAATGGCTGAGCACTTCCTAGCGATCAATAAAAAATAATAAGGTCTTAAATTGCAAGAGTTTCTGGGATTATAACAAAATTATCATCTAACAGTCTGTTAGCTATGGATTCGATATCAATCCCTTTTTTCATCATTCCATAAAAAGCGCCAGTATTTCTTATCGTTCCAATGAATTGTAGTCCAATAATTCGATTCTTATTCAACAACATCTTTTTTGAACTAGCGGGAGTAAATCGTGACAGAATTGTACATTTCCCAGCATCTTTGATTATATGGCCCATTGCGATCACGGGAATGTCAAAGACATCTAGAACATTCACAACTTCGGCCCCATTATAAGTCGTTTGGGTATTAGCCATATTCAATCCAGCTATTCGCCCCTGCTCAATGGCATTTGGCCATATGCCATATGACCCTTTTTTACCTGTGATTTGTTCATGTACTTCTGCGATATCACCTGCTGCATAGATGTTTTTGATGGTTGTCTGCATATGAGAATCTACGATCACACCATGATGCGTTTGAATACCCGTTTTATTGAGAATTTCTATATTAGGTCTGACTCCAATAGCAGAAACAACCATGTCAGCAGATAATCGTTGTTTTTCGAGAGAGATATTAGTAACTTTTTTTGACCCGTTTATGCTTTTTACCGTATCATTTAATATGAGTTGTATTCCATGATTTGTAAGAATTTTTGCAACTTTGTCTGCGATATCGGGATCTAACATTCTTGATAGAATATGCGGAAGCATCTCAACTATGGATACGTTAAGACCACGTTTTCTAAGCATGGTGGCAGTTTCTACCCCCATGAAACCGCCCCCAATGACTATCGCATGACAAATGCCCTTTTTTAAATGATCAAGAATACCTAGTGTAGAATCCAGTGTGCCCATGATATGTACACCATCTAAATCGATTCCTTTGATGCCTCTTGGGGTGATCGGTGTTGCACCGATTGCGATTAATAATTTGTCGAATTTCAGATGTTTTTTATTTGACAAAATAATCTTATTATTTTGGGCATCGATCCCAAGTGCTTCGGTGTTTTTAATAAAAGTTGCATTGAGTCGATCATAAAATTGGGTATCAAATCGAAAAATGGCGGATTTATCGATTTCACCTGCGATTAGGTTTGGAAGGGAACATGGTGAGTATGGGGGGAATTGTTCGCGTGAGATGATGGTGATGTCTGATGTTGTGTCAACCGTACGGATTGATTGCAATGCGCTGATACCAGCACCGCCATTTCCAAGGATTATATAGTGCACGGGTAATCCCATCTGAATGGTGGTGATGTTATGCTCCGATATATTCGGGGAGCTCTGATCCTTTTATGAGTGAAACAATGGTTTGATTGATTGGCGTGGGTATCCCTTTGGCGGTTCCGTATTGTACAATTTTTTCGTTGATGAAACCGATTTCTGTTGGATGTTTTTTTTCGATATCGACATGCATGGAGGTTCGGTGATGGCCTGCTTTGTCTAGGTAGTTAATGCAGAATTGGAGGAAATCTGGTTTAAAATGTATGCCGTTTGCGGCAGCAACAGCAATCCCTTCTTTGAGAATTGCTTCGGTGAGTGTTCTAGTGTTATTACATTCCATCATTTGTTTCATGGTTCTTCTGGTGAGTGCACATACAGGGCTTAAGGCAGCATTGAGGATTATTTTTTCCCATTCATATTTTTTTATGTCATGGGTGAAGGTGGTTTCAAGATCTGCTGCGGTGATGAGATCTGCAATGGCTCGTGCTTTTTGTTCTATCGATTTTTCGATCATGCCGATATAATTGGGTGGATTGAAAAAGGACATGCGTACTTTGCCGTTGTCTATGAGGTTACCGGCATAGTTGACGACTATGCGGAGGGTGTGTTCTTTTCCGAAGGTTTTTGCGATGATTTCTTCGTTGTCTAATCCGTTTTGAAGGCTAATGTAGATCATGTTTGGTTTTGCTACTTGTTTCAATTGTGGTAGTATGGTGGGTAGGAAGGATGCTTTAACAGAGATGAAGAGGTGATTTACATCTTTATCATGTAGTTCATCGATTCCATAGCAGATGTTTTTTGAGAGAAAGGGGATGGTCATTTCTTTTACGCCGGTTATGGTGAGGCCATGGCGTTTTATTTCATCCATATGTGCGTGCAGGATATCAACGAGTATGATCTCATGACCAGCTTTAGCTAGATGTGCGCCCATGATGCTACCGACAGGTCCGACTCCTATAATCCCAAATTTGTACGTATCCATAATTACACCTTTTCGTTATTATATCGTTCTCTCAGGATTCGATGTAGTATCTTTCCGGTTGATGTTCGAGGCATTTCTTCATCTGTTATAAATATCACTCGTTTAGGTCTTTTGTAGCCTGCCATTCGATTCCTACAATATTCAACGATACTGGATTCATCGATATCGGCATTTTTTTTCGGTATGACAAAAGCAGTAACTTTCTCACCCCATTTTTCATGAGGAAATCCGATAATCGCGACATCATAGACATCTGGGTGGGTACATATGATTTCTTGGACTTCACTGGGATATACATGTTCTCCACCACTAATAATCATGTTGTCTTTTCTATCAACGATGTAATAGAATCCGTCTTCATCTCGTTTAGCCATATCCCCTGCACTAAACCATTCTCCTTTGAAGGATGCGGTTGTTTTTTCTGGTAATTTATAGTATTTATCAAACATCATAGGACCACGAGAATATAGTTCCCCAATTTCAAGGATACCTACTTCGTCTCCAATTTCATCAAGTAGTTTTATTCGGTCAGTGCCAAGTGCTTCATAACCAATTGATCCGAGTTTGCGCAGTTGATCTTCGGGTTTAAGGATGGTGACAAGCCCTGCTTCGGTAGATCCATATGCTTCATATAGGTCTACCCTGGGGAAGAATTTCATGATTTTCTTTTTCATGGATTTTGTGACAGGTGCAGATGAGCAGAGGAGTTTTCGAATTGAACTGACATCACGTTTTTTTACTTCCTCAGAAACATTGAGGATAAGATTGTAGTGTGTAGGAATAAGGGAGATAAAGGTGATGCCTTCTTCCTCTATTATTTCAAGTATTTCCTCAGCCCTGAAATGTCGTGCGGGATGAATATAGGCGGTACCCCCTAAATACAGGAAGAGGAAGGTGTAGAAGGTGGAGTTGACATGATATAAGGGCATGACATTGAGGCATACGTCATGTTGGGTGAATCCAAAATCTGTTGCATTGATGAGGAAAAAGGCGATGTATGATTCATGAGAGCGGACAACTCCTTTTGGTTTACCGGTGGTTCCGGAGGTATAGAGAATGATCCAGGGATCTGAGCATTCGACAGTGAATTTTGGTTCATGATCTGAAGAGTTCTGTATGAATTCTTCATATTCAAGATATCCTTTTCTTTTATTTCCAACAATAATATATCTATCAGATTGTACATTTCGGAGCTCTTTTTTGATATCCTTAATAGTTGGTATGAATTCATCATGAACAATAAGAGCTTTAGCATCTGAGTTTTCCATGATGTTAAGTATTTCTCTACCTACAAATCGAAAGTGAATGGGAATGACAATAAGCCCTGTTTTTGATGCAGCGATATATGCTTCTACTATCTCAATGCTGTTTTCTAATAGTACCGCAACCTTATCCCCTTTTTTCAGTCCAAGCGAAAGAAGACCATGTGCGAGTTTATTTACTCTCTGGTTTAGTTCTGGATAAGTTATACTTCGATCTTTATCTTTTACTGCGAAAACGTTTGGGAATTTCTTTGCATTCATTTTTATCATTTGCCCTAGGTTTAACCAGCAGGCCATAATTTATTCTCCCCGGAGGTATTATCAATCATGGTATTTTCACCTTATATTTTCTAACTGTTCGATGAACGCCTCAATATTTGTCTTAAACTGTTCATCAGAGAGACATCTAAGATCATTTAAATCGCCATTGATCACAAGAGTTGGTATCCCCGTTTCTTCTTCGATACGTTGGGGCATTCCATAGCGATTATTGGAGTTATGAGCACAGGTTTTTGCATCATGAAATAGTATACCATCAATTTTGAAGAATTCCATCAAATCTTTAAGATATATCTCTTTAGCTATATCTGATCGGACAATAAATAACTCGGTATATGCTTGTGCCATACTTCGGAAAGGATCCGTAGGATCAAAACTAGTAAAAATCCAACTGTTACAGTAGGTAGATGCAGCTACACATGTGTTCAATTGAGTAAAAAATTCTGAGTGATCTCGGAGTCGCCCCCAAATGGGCATACCATCCCAATATAGACGGTAGTTTTCGTTGTCGACTGCTCCTTCATGATACTCAATTCGTTGTTTTAATTCATTTAGGAGCATTTTGTAATAATCTACTGCTTGTTGTGTTCCTCGTAACACCACCGCGGGTGCCATTTGAATCGTCCCATCAAAAAAGGTCAAAGGTGAGGGTATGTTTGCAGCGGTATTCAACACCTTTTTCCAAAGATCTGAGCATTCACGGGAGAGTGAAACAATTCTTTTCAACGCATTCAATTCAAATGTGGTACCTGAAATCTTTTCTAGGGGTTCAATTAATCCCTTTAGTTGATTGGCAATTGAATCTACAAGTATGTGGGTTATTTTATTAATACCTCTATGCGTATAAATACCAAATAGGGGTACTTTGAATTCATGTGCATACCAGGAAAACCAATCCTGCACATCTCTACATTGATTTGTATTAAAAACTAATACATCCGGCTTAGGAATTGTACTGATACCTTCATACGCATGTGAGAGCGGTGTAATATGCTGAAGATATGCACCGATATCGGAGGTTAAATACGAGCATATTTCGGGTGAATAACCAATCGCGTTTGCGTATGGGATAAGATCGGTAGCCATTCTACTAGCACCTAACATCGCCCCATGATTTTCTGGAAAGTAAACTAAAAAACCAAGGCTTCTAAGAATTTCAGCAGGACCAACACTTGAACACCAAGCCACCTTTTGTTTCTCGTTTTCTGAGGCAGTATCAAGGTTATAATAATAATCAGCCATAAGTTGCTTCATTTTTTGTGTTGCGAGAATTTTTTTACGAACTTGTTTGTTTTTTACAGAGATCGTATTTCCCCCATGAACAATAACATATAAACAAATACCACATCTTAATGGTAATGTAACTTATAATTCTTTTTTTTTTTCATTTGATTAAAATATCAAATGCTAACAGTGAAATATAGATAACTTATTTCATATATATCTTAGATTTTAATATACTGTGAGCATATGACTAAGAGATACTATGCGGGAATTGATGTTGGTACATCATATATAAAAACAGTAATTCTTGATGAAACAAAAGGGATTGCGGGAAGTTTTATCAAAAAGACCGGGGCTGACCTTCAAAAATCTATATCCACAACATTTCAAGACTCAATGCAGACTGCAGGAATATCCCTAGATGCTATAGAACAAATAACCGCGACAGGATTTGGAAGAAACAAAGCATACCTTGCCGATCATTCAATCACGGAAATAAGCGCACATGCCCGGGGTGCCTACCATTTTTTTCCCTATAAATCCACCATAATCGATATCGGAGGACAAGATACAAAAATCATCAAAATCAATCAAAACGGAACATTAGTACGATTTCGAATGAATAGAAAATGTGCTGCTGGAACCGGATCATTTTTAGAAGAAATTGCTTACAAACTTGATATACCATTAAATGAACTCAATACACTCGCACATAAATCCACAAAAGAAATGGCATTAAGCAGTTACTGTACGGTTTTTGCTGCTACAGAGATCTTATCGAGAATAAAGGAAGGTGAACATATTGAGGATCTGGTAAAATGCGCCTTTGAATCTATTGCACGACGGGTAATAGAGTTAGATACGGTACAGGGAACTGTTGTTATAACTGGTGGAGTTGTCACCTATAATGATATAATTATAAAAATTCTCGAACGCTATATTGGAAAGGATATTTTGGTTCCTCAAAACCCCCAAATCTGTGGTGCGATAGGAGCTGCTTTAACGGCTATGGTACCCGAACATACCGATTAAATATATCCTTTAACCATATTCTAAAACCATTACAAAAGAATAAAAACAAATCCTCTTCTATAGAACAACCAATATGCTAAGGCAAATAAGACCAGTTTATGATTTTCCCCCCTATCGACCGCCTAATGAAGCATCCTCAGCTTTAATCCGCGTCTCAAGAGGATGCCCCTGGAATAAATGTCTTTTCTGTACCATGTATAAAACCTGTAAATTCACCCCAAGATCAGTAAATGAGATTAAAAGAGATATAGATGCCGCAGTGAATATCTACAAAGGAGCAAAAACAATTTTTATTGCAGATTCAGACAGCCTTGTTATGAAGGATATCAATGAGATACTCCGCTACATAGTTCAAAAGTTTCCTAAGGTAGAGCGAATCACCTCGTACGCCCGGGCAAAAACTTTGATGAAACTTGGCCCTGAACGACTAAAAAAAATCAAGAAAGCGGGACTCTCTCGAATTCATGTGGGTTTAGAATCAGGAGATAAAAAAACTCTTGAGTTTATGCAAAAGGGTGCAACTCCCGATGAAATGATCGCTGGTGGAAAAGCGGCTAAGGCGGCTGATCTCGAACTATCATTCTATATTCTTATAGGAGCCGGAGGAAAGAAGCGTTTAACTCAGCATGCTCAACTATCGGCATTAGTATGTAATAAAGTAAATCCTGATTTCATTAGATTACGTACACTTGTTGTTCAACATGGATCACTTTTAGAAGAGAAAATGATTTCAGGTAAGTATACGCAAACATCCCCAGTTGAAAAAATAATTGAAACCAAAACTTTCGTTGAACACCTGGATGTCAATAATTGTTTACTAACGTCTGATCATTTCACTAATAATATTTGGGTAAATAATGTCGTTTTTTACAGTGGTATCTTTGGTGTGTTAGCTAAAGAAAAGATGAACATGCTGAAAATTCTCAATACCACATTGAAAGCTCTTTTAGAAATCGATGGCGAGATCGTGGATGCAACAATTCTTTATGATCGAGGTTTGTTTACCTCCCTTTAACGCAAAAGATATGCCATACAAAAAAATTATCAGAT
>JAHJFH010000050.1 GCA_018824925.1 Thermoplasmatota archaeon | reverse complement strand
TCTTATTTCCTGTACTTCTTCTGGTCCTGTTGTAATGGAAAAACCAACTGCCATTTTGAAGCCATTAAAGTTGAATGGATTATGACTTGCAGTGATCATAGTTCCACCATTCGTTTGGAATTTGTATTGTCCGTAATACATCATTTGAGTCATGATCATTCCAAGATCTATGATATCAACACCAGTGCTTAAAAGACCCTTCATGTAAGCCTCTTGGAAAGCCTCCCCACTAAGTCTACAATCTCTTCCGACAACTGCCTGCTTTATCTTCCTTCTATGTAAGAATGTTCCATATGCCTTTCCTATTGCCTCTACAATTTCTGATGTTAGATCTTCATCTACCACACCCCTAATGTCATATGCTCTGAACACTTCTGGATTTATTTTCATGGTATCCACTTCTTTTATCTTGTTAATCTATTTAAAATCTTTGGAATTTCACTTATTTTTTGAATATTATAATCTGGCGTTTCTTCTGGGTTAATGGGCTCTAATCCCTTGAATCGTCCCGATAGAATTCTAACAGTCACCATGCCTAATTCATTCGCATCTTTTATTTCTGATGTTATTCTATCTCCTACACACATAACCTCATCAGGCTTAAGATCAAATTTTTCTAATATTTCTATAAATGCATTCTTTTTTACTTCGTTTTTATCTACATCGACCACCCTGATATAATCAAATCTGTCCTTAAGTTCTAAGATCTCAATCTTTCTTTCTTGAAGTTTCACATTACCTGAAGTCACCACAAACAACTTATAAGAACGCAGAGAATCTAGTGTTTCAAGAACGTCTGGAAATGGGCTTATATTTTGTACATCTGCAGAATAAAATGTCTTTTTTGCAGATTCAATTATCTTTTCATTTGTAATATTAAAGGCACTCCTTAATTCTTTGAACATATCAAGTCTAGGAGTTTTGGCAATCTCCATCATTTTTTTGTAAAGAACATCCTCATCGGCATTCAAACCAGAAGCTATCATGGCTTTTGCTACACTTCTTCTAAGTTCGCCCATATCTTTACTACAATCATAAAGCGTATCGTCAACATCAAAAATAATTGCTTTAATCGATGTCATATATATCACACTCTTGAATTTTCCTTTCTGTAATATATATTTATATTACCTAATCTGGAAGAAAAAATCAGATTGCATTGTTTTGTTCAGTTCTCCACCATCTATGGTTATATTTGAATTAAATCTTATTATAATTGATGAAGAAATCTCTGTTAGTTGGTCTTGTAATAGTTATTATAATTATCTCTATTGTTTTTGGTATTAAATTCGTCAATGATTCCCGGTATGTATGTGTAACAATCGAGGAAACATGTTGCAAGGAAAATAATTGCCAATCTATTAATGACGATTGTCGTGAAGGTAGTATAAAAACATTTCTAGGTTGCGATCAAGATTGTAAACCAATAAAAGATTGTATATACACAGAACCTGAAACTGAACAAACAGAAGAACCAATTCAGTACGAATGTAAACAATTTAGATTTGAATGCTGTCAAGGTGACATTTGCAACAAAATAGAGAATTTTTCATGTGACTGACATGCTTGAAATAATAAAAGAATGTAATCCTGATGGATGTATTCCTATTCCAGACTGCGAATTCGATGAATTTATGTTTAAAGATATTCCATATCCTCAAGACGATCCAAATTATGTGGCTGCACAACCTGACCCAGATTATGATTTTTTTACATGGACTCTGCCCACTGGAGCCTCTGACTTAAGATTGAGCTTAATGGCAGACATAGATGATTTCTTATTCGATGAGTACGGAGGCATTGGAGGTTGGGGGAAACATGACGGTGAACATACAGAAGGTTTGGGACACACTTGGATTGAATTAAAATCAGGAACTCCAGTGAAAAGCTTAGCTGATGGAAAAGTCAAAAGCGTCCAATTATCAGGAACAGAATACCATATAACAATTCACTATGGACATGGTTTAGTGGGAGGCCATGGTGAAATAATGACCCCATATGTAGAAACTGGAGATGTTGTGAAGAGGGGACAAGAAATTGGAATTGGAATGAGTTTTCAATCTGGACAATCAAGCGCCGAATACAGTTTGACTGATCTTAACAGAACAGATGGTTCAAGATCACGTTACGGTGGATCCGGAGTTTCAGTTTTTGATTATCTTGAAGAAGAAGATAAAAAACTCATAGTAAACAAGTACAAGGAAGAAGTAATTGAATCCTTCTTAAGAGACGGAACTACTGTTTGGGGATTTAATCCAGTAGAACCTTATCTGACAAACAAACTATTCCATCATGACGACAATCCTGGAACCATATTAGGAACATGGTATCTGATAAGCGAACCTTGGGGAACAGAATATCCCAGCGATATAATGGCTTTCATCGAAGCTGATAATCCTTTTTATACCGGAACATTAGCCAATTCCCAGGACGATCAGGGAGATGGAGACTGGAATTTTGAGGGTGAATATGAGGTGGATTATTCAGTTACTCCAAATAAACTTAAGATAATCCAACCCGTTTCAACCGATTTCTATGCAATATTTGAAGTAATAGAAGATAATGGTGCATCATACGGATTTGAACCAGAAAGAGCGACAATGAAGATACAATTCAGTGAAGTTAATTATCCTTCTACATTCTCTGACGATGCCTACGTATATATTCAGAGAACCCAGTATCCAAGAAGAGAAGATGGCATAGAACCTGCTCCAGGCGGTTAAGCAAGCCCCATACAAGGATTGCCCGTCACAACCTATCCGTCGCGAGCAGATTGCATCGTTTAATGATAGTAATTGAATTGGAAATTTATAAGACCTAGTCGGATCTTGTTTTAATAAATGAGAGGAACATAATAAACACCAAGAGAACAAACGAGGTTTCAGGTATCT
>JAHJFH010000308.1 GCA_018824925.1 Thermoplasmatota archaeon | reverse complement strand
TACCATTCTGCCACATTACCAAAACGAAAAACCCTCAAAGATGCCATTTTAATAGAACGGTTTTAAATATAATCCTTGACAGACTGAAACGTGCTATCAGTCAACACAATATAGTTGTGATAACACCAAACACCAACAGAAAGAACGGATGGAAACGAAATGAAAGCACACATGCAGGAAAAAAGATCCATTTCCATGCGTTTTCTATTCCTCATTCTATTCACCCTATTTCTCAATCCCATCTCACCATCAATTATGGCAATTACCACAGATCCTCTCGATGTTACATTCGACCCTGCGGCAAACCAACCACCCTACCCGCCAATAAATCCTTACCCTGCTAACAACACAGTTGATATAGAATCTTCCACCCTCCTAAGTGTAGAAATCTGCGACCCTAGCAGCAAATACGTAACCGTATACTTCTACAATGCATTAGACAATGCCATCATCGACACAGAGTACAATGTATCAACAAACTTCGGCTGCACCATTGCCTCAATACGATGGAATGACACCCAAAAAGGAAAAATCTACCAATGGTACGCAGTCATAAACGACTCAGAATACGAAAACATCTCAGAGACATGGTACTTCACCACCAAACCAAAACCCACCTCATCATCCCCAGCAAACCAATTTCCCATCACCAACATAACCGGCCCAAACATCGCATATGTTAACGAAACTGTGATTTTCTACTCAAATAACAGCTATGACCCCGATGGATACATCACTGGCTACCGCTGGGATCTAAATAACGATGGATTATTTGACACCGAATGGCAAAAAGAAATACTCGCCACCTATTCCTACACCAAACCAGGATACAAGACCGTAAAACTTCAAGTAAAAGACAATCAGGACGCCTTCACAACCGCTTACCATATCATACAAATTATACCGCTCAACGACTCTCTACAACTTCCTATACCGCAAATCAATGGTCCATACTATGGAAACGTCGACAAAAACATCACCTTCAGTAGCGCTGGCAGCTATGACCCCGATGGCATCATTGTCAACTACACCTGGAATTTCGGAGATAATCATATCTCATATATACAAAACCCCACCCATTCATATGAAAAAAGCGGAAATTATACAATCATGCTCACAGTCATAGATAACGATAATCTCAGCAACCTCATCACATCAAAAGCCATTATCAGTGATAATAAAACAAAAAAACCTGATGGCACAATAAATAAACTCCCCCTAACATTTCTCCTCATCATACTAATGACAATTATTGTCTGCATCCTTCTGATACTATTTAGACAAAGAGATTACAATTTTTCTGAATCAATCAAACAGGATATCTCACACAATAATCATAAAAACGAGAATATCGATAGAGCAATAGATAGAATCTTATCTAAAAAATATACGAATTGGAAAACAAAACCAAGCAGAGCCATCCAACAAAAAAACCAATCACCTCTTTCTCAACTTTTTAATAAAATAACGAAGAGATAACCAAACCAAACTTCATTTTACTTCTTGAATATAACGTATAAAGCTATTGCTAACAAATCTCTTAGAATAATAAACATCCACGTAGTTTCGAATCCATAAAAGAAGATTTTTTCAACAAAATAATATTTTACACACAGTTTAATCCATCTCACTTAACAATAAAATAGCAAAAATAATAAAAACCCCTTTTACAATTCAAAAGTGTACATTTGGCATAATCACACTATTCAATAGGATGGGAAGCGAATATGATGGGATGCAGACGGGAAAAAATAAAAAAGCTTCTATTAATAGGTATAATAACAGCAATATTAACAACAAGTACCACACCCCTTGTGAAGATAGCGATAGCAGCTACAGATACTGTTGATGTAACGTTTAATCCACAAGGTAACCTCTCTGTATCTGTTACCCCCACCTCCTGGGATGCAGATTCAAACCTCAATGGCGGGGGAAATAGTTATATGTATACTGGACAGAGCAATTCAACCAGCGGTAATTACTTTACGGCCTCAAACGATGGTACACTAAGCTGGAGTAGGGCATATATCCAAGCCGCAAATACTGCCAGTATGACGGTTGTTGATTCCAGTCCATCAACTGATGAGTTTTCAATGGAAGCATATGGCGGTGACTTAACCAGTTGGACGGGGGTAGCAACAAACCGAACACTTGAAGACGATATCATTAACCCAAGTGGTAGTGTAACGTTTGATCTCAACGTTACAATGGGCACTGTATTTACTGATGAATATGGTGAACAAACCTGTACAATCTCGATCACAGTTATTGATACAGACCCATAAATAGAATAGAATTTCCAAGGGTTCAAAACAATTCCACTCTCCCACTTTTTATCCATTACATTAATTTATATCAAAACTATTATGAAAACCTAAATCTACAAATAATTTTATTATTATGCACTGCATATTGTTTTATTAGAGAATCGGGATGATTAAAAGAATAACAACAATATTTCTATTCACCGTATTCCTAGGAACTATACTAATTCTTCAATCAATACCTGCTGAAGACTACCTAAGCAGCGGCATCACTGTTTTCCCATCAAGACTATATATAGATATGCCAGATGGTTACCCAGACGAAGAAATACAGCACTACATCAAAGTCTATAACAGGGAGCCATCTGCTTTTTATGCGATAGCAAAAATATATAATCCATGGGATACAGAAATCATGGTAGAAGGATATTCATTTATACCTGATCTATCGTGGATTACTATTGTCCCTGATCAACTCTTGGTACCTGCTAACGATTCTCAGAAATTTTATGTAATCATAGATATCCCCAAAGATAAAAAACCAATTCATTATAATCAAAGCTGGGAAGTATGGGTTAAAACATCAAGAATTGGGGATCCCGAATTTGGTAGTAACGCAATGACTGGCTCAGTTGTCACAAGACTTCTTATCACAACCCCTCTTAAAAAGGCAGGATTCCAAATTTCTCAAAATATGGTTATCATTACTGGTACTTTTTTAATAGCACTAGGTGTAGCTATTTCTTTATACATAAAAAAGAAAAAACGGGATAACTACAAGGCAAACGCGGTTCTTTTCTATGGTAAAGATAAAAAATCAAATAGCAATCAGAAGAACAAATATGACCCTGAGACTTAGTCATTTTTATCATTTTACCTTCTATTTTCTTATAAAGGAATGTGTAGGGACATGACATATGTCCTTCCCTATGACCTCATGACAAGCAGTTCATCTAATTTAAGACTTGTGACAAGATGATTATACCAATTAAGATCCCGCTGTCCAGAGTAACGTTCCTCTGGATAC
>JAHJFH010000307.1 GCA_018824925.1 Thermoplasmatota archaeon | reverse complement strand
TGCTTTTAGACATAATCCTTCCGCGATAACGAGACAAGCGCCACCACGAAGACGATTGGTATTGACACGTGGGAGATCGCGATAGCCAGTGACTTCCTCATCCTCGGTTCCTTCACCATTAATACAAATCGGACAGTTACGCACTACCCTATCAATTTCAGATACTGATGGGAGATACTGTAAATGTTGTACCCGTTTATAGAGTGGGATTTCTTCTTTATATCGCTCAACTTCTCCATCAGTGGGTTTATAGCGATCGATATTGAGTTGCCGGCGTACCACATCAGCAATAAGAACACTCATTGCTTGTCCGGTACCTCCAGCGCTTCTTATTGGTCCAGAGAAATAGAGATCAACATATGAGGAGCCATCTTTATTTGATCCTAAACGAACTTCAGCGATACCTTCAAGTGGTGCTACGAGAACCCCCTCAGTAAGGATGGCAAGACCCGTTCTAATTGCTTGATCTAATGCATCCTCTACTCGGGTGAATGGATAGGTAGTTCCTTTAGCTATTTTCTTTGCGATGTTAAGTGATACGAGTTCACGATCACCAATTTTTTTAGTTGCTTTTCGAATTTCAGGGGCAATACCTTTTGGTCCGACAAGTTGTTCTACTCGTGAAGCGAGATCCATTGCTTGGGGGATTTCAACAGAAAACGAAGGATCAAGTCCTTGTGAACGTGCGGTGTTTGCAATATCATAACAGTGATTTAATTCAGCGTGCAATCTATCGAAATATTGCTTCATTTCAAGACTTGTTGCAACACTGATAGCCACGTCCCCATCCATGTATATCGCACCTAAAAAAATAACCTATATCTGACATAGGAACTACTGGTCTTAAAGGTTTTGATACAGCAAATTTTCCAGTGGAAATAAAGGGGTATTTTTATAATAATATTTTTCTATAAAATCAGAGGATTTGTTGACTAAAATCCATAGTAGTAGCATTACCTGATTGCAGATCAACAATAGGTAGTTTTGCCGAATCTGGGACAAAATTCAACATTTTCTGATATGAGGTTTGAGACTGCCAACTAGAAGCATTAATTAAGGTCACACCACGGTGTTGGGTGATGTTGGCGGTATGCACATGACCGGTGACAAAAATATCTGGCACTTGATCAATTATCATGTAATCAAAATGTTCAGGTGCTAATGGTGTGTAACCTCCATAGACTGGAGCAAGATGTCGTTTCTTCAGCATAAGTTTCATGGCATCAGTAGGTTGGTTGTAACTCAACCCCTGAATATTAGTTGCATAATCAAGTAAACTTTGTCCATGATATGATAAAATCTCAACACCATGTAACGAAAAATAGCAAGGATTACCCACAAACTGAAAATCCTTCCCAGTAAATAAATCACGTATTTCTTTTTCAAAAGTGGGTTGTGGTTCAGCTGGTCGAACCGCATCATGATTACCTGGCTGCAAAATCATTGTGATATGATCAGGTATAGCACTTAATTCTTTAGCAAGCTCCTCATATTGTTTATAGATATCCGTAATAGTGAGCTCTTTTTCTTGATTTGGGTAAATACCAATACCATCTACTAAATCACCCGGTAGGATAAGATATTTTATTTTACTGGCGACGGCTCGCTGTCGACTATTACCAAGATTACCGTTAATCCATTTGAGAAACCCATGCCATTCTTTATGCATGAACATGTTACTTCCCATATGAACATCTGATAAAAACGCAGCAAAAACAGGGATTTCAGCGTGGTTAGCATGTTGTCGTAATCGAATATCGGGAAAGACAAGGTGTTGGACGAGTAATAAGTCATTATTTTTACTAAATTTGCATACCGCACCGACAATTTCATCAGTGACTACCTCACAAGCTAAGGCAAACGTATCAGGATTATTTTTCAACGCTAACATTGCGACTGTTCCCGTGTCATCTTCTAACTCAATGAGTTTATGACCATTCACTGTTGTACGAATACTGGAAACTATTCCAATGACCTGTGTTTCAGCTAATCCATTTCGTATGCGATTTATAGGTAATACATTCGCCATTTCACGTCGTTGACTTCGAATGATCTTTCGCAAAACATCATAACGATTTCGGAATAATTTAACAAAATCATCGGTAGTCCCCTCACAAGTACTATTTCCAGTGATATCTCGAAATATCTTAAATTCGGAAGAATATTCTCGTGCTTGAGGTTTCCATCCTTTCACTGATTTAATTTCGACATGTGAGAGGT
>JAHJFH010000049.1 GCA_018824925.1 Thermoplasmatota archaeon | reverse complement strand
TGCATACCTTTGGTTCCTCGGGGGGTGAGTATTTTGTGTCTCGTATGTCGTCAACTGGTATTCGCGTGCGTCGTTTGACAAACCTGCTTACCACGCCTGTTTTAACAGAAATATGTGTGGTTCCTATTCCGAGTCATTCGGAGCCGCCTGATGCACCAGCGTTAGGGAGTTCTATTCCCTTGGATACGGTGGGGCATCGTTTGATGAATGCGGTGTATCGCGATGGGTATATCTGGACGGCACATTGTATCAACGTGGGTGGACGGGCCGCAGCGCGCTGGTATAAAATCGATGTTCCTGATCTTTCCCTTGCTGATTATGGGACAATTAGTGATTCAGTTAGGTACTATTTCTTTCCCACTATTATGGTGAATGCTGGTGGTGATGTGATTATGGGTTTTTCGGGGTCTTGTGCAAGTCAATATGCGGCTGCATATTATACGGGTCGGTTGGCTTCTGATCCACCGGGTGTGATGGCGTCTCCGATTTTGCTTAAGGAGGGGGAGGCTACCTATAATCTTGTTGATGGGTATGGTCGGAATCGCTGGGGTGATTATAGTCTGTGTTCGTTAGATCCTGTAAGTCAGACGTTTTGGACGATTCAGGAATATGCGCATACGCATAATAGTAGTGGTGAAAATCGGTGGGGTACCTGGATTGGTGAGTTATCGTTTAATCTACCTCCTGAGACACCAGGTCCGGTTGCTGGTCCAGATGATGGGGTAGCTGGTGTGGCATATACCTTTTCCGCAGTAACAACCGATCCAGAGGGTGAAACAATCTCTTATTTGTTTGATTGGGGAGATGGCAATGAGAGTGGCTGGGTTGGTCCCGTTGCCTCAGGAACCAGTGTAACCGCTGAGTATACATGGGTTGATGCGGGTATGTTCACTGTTCGGGTGAAGGCATCGGATGGAAACAGTGAAACGGGATGGTCTGATCCAAAACAGTTTGAGGTTATACAAGGCCCGATTCTGGAGGTACGACCCATGCGTAGTGGGTTGTTCCGGTTAGAGGTGCCAGTAAAAAATAGTGGTGCCCTTGATGCAACCGATGTTATATGGCATATCGAACTCAATGGTGGTGCCTTTATTGGGAAATCACATGAGGGATCTGGTTTTATGGTTCCTGCTGGTGGAACAGCGACGATTACCTCTGGGTTTATCTGTGGTTTGGGACCAACTGAGGTTATAGCAACGGTAGAATATGGTGATGATGGTGTTAGTAGCCGCATACAAGACGGGTTTGTATTTTTATTCTTTATTAATATAATCCCCGGTGGTGGATAAGAGGAATTCCTCTTCCCTTTATTTTATTTAACATACTTCCAGTCACTATTGTTTTTTTTACATCTCTACAAGTAATGGTTATTGTGCAGAAAATCATTGATTCTTGAGTACTCGTGGTGGTAATTGTTGGGTTGTTGTATGGGCTGCCCGTCGAGTCTGATGCATCTGATGAGGAGTATGTGGTGGGGGCTCGATAACCATTACCTAAAAGAACAAGATTATGAGGACAAATAAGAGTGGTTACGTCTCATGCAAATAAGACATATTTTCTTATGGATCATGTTAAAAAGTGGTCCCTAGTACTTAATGACCATGAAGAAATGGGGGGGTGGTATATTTTATTCCCATGAGAACCAATATGAATAATAGGTTTCGGTGAGTTTTTCAGCAAAACAGAGAATATAGATTCTTGGGGGGAGATTCTTCAGTAGATTCATTTGTGGACGGTTGAAGATGCCTAGTGCGTTTTCTATAAGTATTTCGGTATGTCCCTGTATTCTTCCAGACCACATCTCGAATTCATGTGCACCAAAAATCCTTAAGCTTTCACCAAAAGATTCGTTTACAATAATGCCTAATGAGGATATTCGCCCAATTTTTAATCCAACTCCATTCCATGATGAGGTATTAAATAACTCACTTACTCGCCCTCGTAAACGAAGGAGTGTGTTATTTGCAGTATAGGTACTTATTTCGAGCTTGCCATTTGGGTGTGTCGCAGGATTTTTATCATATTGGAATGCAATTTTTAGGGGAAATATGAACACAGGAAGCCGTTTTACGTGATAGAGAGGAATTGACCAGTAATTTCCGTCCCAGCTGTTATTGATTAATTCAAAGGTGTTTCCAGAAATCAGTGTGTTGATCATATTGAACATAAAATTATTGCGTATAATTTGATTATCATTTGAATCCCAAATGTTAATACCTGCTACGTCAGAAAAACCTATTTGGTTCTCAAGTATTGTATTGTTGGTGGAACCGGAAAGGGTTATTGCATCTCGATTGTAGTAAAACGTGTTTCGTGTAATCGTGTTATTATGTGAATTATATAAAATTAGTCCAGCAGAATTTTTTGGACCAATTATATTGTGTTTTATCGTATTATTATGGGATCGTACATTGATTCCATTTTCCATGGTAAACAATGGTTCACAGGCATTTTGTATACTGAAATTATAGAGGGTTACATTGTCAGCAAGAATAGTTACTACCGGGCCGTGTTCTTGCGCATCGATGACCGTGGTTTTTTGGTTTTCACCTAACACCTGTATAGAGGTGTTTATGGTGATGTTTTCAAAGTAATAGCCGCCGTATACAAAAACTGTGTCACCATTGGTGGTATTATCTAGTGCTTCTTGAATGGTTGAGTAATTTCCCGGACCGGTTCCTCCCACATACAATGTTGTGCTCAGAGGAGTAAGACTCTTGTCTTTATTCAAGGTACTAGGAAGTGCTACCACATGGCTTGACAGTAAAAGTATGATTATGGTTAGAATTACAAGGTTTCTTTTCATATTTGCCTCCCCGATATGATTTAACATAAATATATAGCATATGATATTTATTATTTTTGTGATGTTCCATATTTTTTTTCCGTTTAATGGTTATAATTTGTATCATGTGTAAGTAACCTATTATCGATTCTAGGTTCAGTACATTTAACCTATTATTCAAAGGCTTGTGTGATATTTTGCATAATGAAGACTTATTTGTTTTGTTCGCGAAGGCTTAAGTCTAGGTGTTGTTCAAATCCTGATATTGCTCTTAGCATTGAATCACTCAATGTATTTTCCTTGACGTAATAGATTTGGTTATGTTTTGGAAAAATTATTAAGTAAATTGGTTGTGAGTATGCTTTTTGTGGTGTGTTGATGTAGGAATATGGTTTTTGTAGTATGATTGAGAATGATGGTATAAAAAAAAGATGCTCTCTCACATAGATGGGATGGTGCTAAGTGGTTTTGTGGTTTCCATTATGTAGTTACAGATTTATGTTTTTGATTGTTGAGGGGAGGGGCTTAATTATTTTATAGTAAAAACATGATTTGTAGAAATCATTTATGTGCTACATGGGTTCTTCTAGGTGGAGGATAATTTTTAAATGGTTTGAGCGGATTATCACTATAGATTATTTGATGGGGGGAACATCAATTATGAAAACGAAAGTAGTAGGTATTTTACTTGGCATGCTGTTGGTTGTGATGACTATCCCTGTTACTGGTGTTACTGATAACCTATATCATGATAATGGTGTTAAGAATATAGATTCAATTCATAATAATTTAAGCAATGATAACTCAATATTTTTAAGCGATTCCAATAAAATTAATCCCATATGGGTAAAAACCTGGGGAAGGGATAATGCAGAACAGGATGTTAGAGGAATAACGGTTGATGAAGATAAAGGGCATATCTACCTTGCTGGACTTACGTTAAGCTATGGTACACAACGAGTTTTTTTACTGAAATATGCTGGAAATTATGGAATTTTATATTGGAATAGAATATGGAGTGCAGAGGAGATTTATCAGGAAACAGCCTGGACGTCTCCCCATGCAATAACGTTTTATGATGGTCATGTGTATGTGGTTGGTTCTTGTAGTGTAGCGTCGGCGCCTAGTGATGCTTTTTTGTTGAAATATACTAGAAATGGGGAGTTAATAACGAGTATGATTTTTGAAAAAATCAGTGGCGCATATGGAGTGGTAGCGCGTGATGGTTATCTTTATATTTCGGGTGATATTAATTTTAGCGCTGCTTTATGGAAATTTGATCTTAATGGCACTAAATTATGGTGTAAAACGTGGGAACCCACTGAAGGTGCTGCCAATAGTTATGGATTAGTAGAACACGGTAATGGGGTATATCTGACTGGCACGACGCATGTGAATAAAAGTGGTATACTTACGCATGAGGTGTTGTTGTTGAAGTATAATATTTCTGAACCAACTAGTGATCTTGTTTTAATCGATACGTGGGGGGGTGACTCCTGGGATGTTGGTTTAGGAATTAAGGCATCTAATGATTATGTGTATATTACAGGGTATACAGAAAGTTTTGATAAACCAAGTTATGTTGTAGTGCTGAAATATAGCCTTCAAGATGAGACGATGGAATGGTATCGATTATGGGGTGAGGAGGACCGTCAGTATGGACTCGGGATCACGGTTGTTGATGATCACCTCTTTATCTGTGGTGATATACATGTTGCAGGTCAATTATTGCAATCAGGTTGTGGGAATGTAGCGAAAGCTCTTGTTTTAAAATATGATGTAGGGGGAAATCTTTCTTGGGTTAAAACCTGGCCTTCGGGAGATACATGGGGGGTGGCAGATTCGATTATGGCATATGGCGGTCATCTGTATGTTGGTGGTTTTACTCAGGGAAAAAGTTGGGATGCATTTTTGTTGAAATGCAATTTTGAAGGGGGTAAAAAAATCTTTAATAAACCCTTGTTTTATTGCGGTTTCTTGATTGAGAGATTATGGTTGCTACCAATACTTAGTTATTATTTTGGATTAAAGAATTGATAAAATCACGATAAGCATTTTTTTTTTAATCTCACACGGTTCATCGGTGATGCGTAATTTGATTAAGAAAAGAGGGTATGTACTGGATGGGGGTGGTGATGCGCAGATAGAATGGTGTTAGTGTGATTATACACTAAACTATTAATTATGAAACGATATTTCTATGTATAATATATCTGGAAGACATGTTTGAACGGTATAGAGACTAGAAAATCCTCAACTTGTTTTTACGATACCCTGATCATGGCTTCTATACCAAAGAAATCGTACGAAAAACTGGTATTGGATCAGGAATCGTCAACACCTTTTTACGAAACATTCATCAAGACACTATTCTTGTTGAAGAAATCATAGGAAATGTACATGTATACAAATTAAACAATGAACTTACACTTATTAAACATATGAAAATCGTTCACACTCTCATATTATTTGAACAGGTATCATTTGTCCCTCAGCTTCTCAAAGTCCATGATTCGATTCATACGATTGTGTTGTATGGATCCTATGCATCTGGGGAAAATGACTCAAAAAGCGACGTGGATGTTCTGCTTCTTGTGAAAGAAAAAAAACCGGTTACCATTTTTTCATAATATATAGAAAAAAAATTAGGTTAAATAGTTTCTATTCACATGATGACCAGTGCTGAATGGCGGCTTTTGAAAGAAAAAGATACCGTTTTTTATGAATCAATCCTTGGAAACCATATGGCGTTATGGGGAAGTGGGTTGCCATGAAGGTTGATGAATGTTATAAACAGGGTCTTCTGAAGAGAACAACGCCTTCGAAAAAATATGCATAAAAATCTCTTGCTATCAGTCGTCGTTATATTCAGAATGCATAAGATAATCTGACGTTAAATAATAAAAACCTTGTTGTTTTTTGTGCCTAACCACTTTGTTAAGCAACATCCTTACAATACCTGTGTTTCAACTTCGAAAGGAAAAGACTTGCCATGTTCCTCCCGGTGTACATCTGTGACACAAAACAAATTCGATGTTAAACACACCCTATTTCCTATTGACAGATAGAAAAACAAATACTATTTATAGCGCTGTTTTTATTCGTTTTACTACCAGATTAACAGGGAGGAACAACCTATGTCTCGGAACCTAAGAAATAAACTTGCTATAGAAAGCAAAAGACTCGATGAGGTTAACGCTTTTTTACTAAACTCGGAAAATACGTTAGTCAACGATCTCTTATCAGTCGTTGAGAAATACGGTGGGCCTGAAGAGATAAACAGAAAAGCTAGAGAAGCAGGAAAGGTGGAAATTCTTATGGCACGGTTAAAAAAGAAGAACATTTCCTACTTTAAAGACCTGGAATGGTTGATAACACAAAGAGATAACGGAGCTTTCATCACCGTTGATGAGTACCGCAAGAAGATACTCAGCGACAAGGTAAACGGCATCAAATTCAACGAAGATTTTCCGGTCACCTTAGAGATAAGCGCCTGTCAATACTTCCCATTTTTTATGGCTCAAGCACGCCAGGCGCTGGAGAAAAAAGAACTCATGCCCGGTCGATTTATACGAGTACGATGCATGAAGGAACAAGAAAACGATAACGACCTTCTTGCAATGACAGCAGCCATGCAAATCATCGGAGCAAGTTGGTGTGAAACACTAGATACACGAGGCACAGATGGCTCCAACGTTCATCTCGGTGGACCAGAGACCATAACCGGCTATTTTGGGGGTGTAGGTCAACCGAATGATCACCCAATTAAATGGGTAGATGAATTTCTCTATTATTATACAACCTATGGTGTGAAACAGGTCCTCAATATTAACCCAGGGACGATACTCCTTGGATATCTTTTGCACAAGCTAGGGATAGACATCGAATTCAAAATATCGGTCTACATGGGAAATGACAATCCTTACTCTGTTTTTTGGACCCTTATGGCTGCACGACTATTTTCAAGAGAGGATGGCTCCACATCACTCATTGGATTCAATTTCTCCAATTCTGTGAATAACGCCACGATAGATCTTAGTGATACTATTCGGCGATCTCTTGGTCTGGAAAACTTTGTTCGGTTTGAACACCACATACTTGAAACATGGAAAAGCATCGTGGTTCAACCCTATGACCGGCGCGAGGAGTTACTGGATATCGCTGCAAAGGTAAAGAATATTAGTGCAAAACACGAAGGTGGTGAGATCGAAGTTGAGAGAAACCGGGAGCGCCCCAGTGATATCCTCGATTATTTTATGCCAAAGGCAGACATAGAAGAAAAGGGGCTCATGCCATTTCTCATGCAGAACTACCTGGATAAACATGCAGCTATTAATAACACAGCCAGTGCCTTAACCAAAAAAGGGTTGTCGTTCCATGCTGCACCCAAATTACATCACGGAGAGCGATAGATGTGCATTTCAACATAGCATTTATTGGTTTTGGAACAGTTGGCCAGGGTCTAGCAGATATATTGGTAGAAAAAAAAAACATGCTTGCAGAAAAATATGATTTCCACTATACTGTCGTTGCCATCTCTGATACCATGAAAGGTTCTGTCTATAATGAAACTGGGTTGGACCTCATCAAAATACTAGCTCTCGTAAAAAAAGGCGAGAAACTCGATACATATCCAGCAGGCATCAAAGGCATGGATAGTGTAACTACGATTAAAAAGACGAATGCTGATACGATCGTAGAAGTCACCTACACCGATATTAAAACTGGTGAGCCCGCACTTACCCATATAAAAACGGCTCTTTCTCTGGGAAAAAATGTTGTTTCTACAAACAAAGGACCAGTGATAAAACAAGCCAGGGCGCTTATAGATCTAGCACAGTCACAGAACGCACAGTATAGTTTCGAAGGAGTTGTACTCGCAGGTACTCCTGCATTGAACCTTGCCCACTACACGTTAGCTGGCAACAACATCACCGGGTTCAGAGGCATATTAAACGGAACGACAAATTACATCCTTACCCGCATGGAAGAAGGTATGTCCTATGATGATGCCTTGAAGAAAGCGCAGAGCCGCGGGTATGCTGAAACAGACCCCACAGGAGATGTGGAAGGCTGGGATGCCCTTGGCAAGGTCGTTATTTTAACCAATGTTATCCTTGGTAAACACCTCATCTGGGAGGATGTGAAAAGAAACGGTATTACAAAACTGACGAAAGAAGATATTAAAAGAGCAAAAGCTGAGGGAAAACGATGGAAGCTCATCGGAAGCGCAGAGGTTCAACCAAACGGCTCAGTACAAGCACAGGTGCAGTTAGAGAAACTTTCGCTCAATGACCCGTTAGCAGGAGTAGGTGATGCCATAAATGCATTAACCTACTACACCGATGAACTCGGGCCGGTCACCATTATTGGCCCTGGTGCAGGTCGAAGAGAAACAGGGTTCGCATTGCTCATCGATCTGTTAAACATCAATCGAACATTCATTGAAAAAAGTATGAAAACAGGTACACAATAATCTTTTGTCATAAAAAATAATATGGCGGTTATATGAGCGGTGGATACACAGGAAAAATGCTGAATATTAATGTCACCACACGCCATGTTACTGTTGAAGAAACAGATATGGAGAGCGCCAGGGAATTTATCGGGGCGAAAGGCCTCGGGGCGAAAATTCTTTTTGATCGACTTCCAATGGGGACGAATCCTCTGGCACCAGAAAATATTCTCATGTTTACCACCGGTCCTCTTACAGGTACCTCTACGCAGACATCAGGACGAGGAACCGTTGTTACCAAATCCCCACAAACCGGTCTGTATGTTGATTCCCATTTTGGGGGGATCTTCGCTGCAGAAATGAAAAAAGCAGGCTGGGATGTTATTCTTCTCACCGGTCGATCTAATACCCCAGTGTATCTTCTCATCAAAGATGATACTGTTGCGTTCAAGGATGCTTCAGCACTCTGGGGGAAGGAATGTCTCGCAACTCACCACTGGCTTCAAAAAACCGAAGGGCGCGTAAAAACCGCGGTGATAGGCCCTGCTGGTGAACATCGTGTCGCGTTCTCCGCTATTACTATCGATGGACATCGACATGCGGGACGAGGGGGCACTGGCGCAGTAATGGGGTCAAAAAACCTCAAAGCTATTGTTGTAACTGGTACCAAGAAAATCCCCATACATGATCCTGAAAGGTTTCGCCTCAAAACCAAAGAAGTTCTTCAGAAGATACAAGAAAATGGTTTTATTCCTTTGAGAAGAAAATATGGGACGCCTTTTTGGGTGAAACCTGTGAACGACTGGGGGCTGCTTCCAACGAGAAACTATCAAGAAGGGTATTTTGAACAAGGTGATGCGATCAACGCTGAGGCGATGCAAGAGAAGATAGTGGATGGATCAGGGGCTTGCTACAACTGCGTAATTGCCTGTTGGAATCAATCGTCCATTAAGTCAGGGCCGTACAAAAATGTTTCATTAGTGGGACCTGAATATGAGACCATAGCACTTATGGGCTCCAACCTTGGTGTCGGGAAAATAGAAGACATCGCCTATCTCAATGAACGATGCAATGAACTTGGCATGGACACCATCTCGTTAGGTGGCGTGCTTGGTTTTGCTATTGAAGCCTATGAAAAAGGTGCTATCACCAATGCGGATCTCGGAGGCCACGCGATTGGATGGGGGAAAACAAAAGAACTCGCAGAACTTATCGATGATATCGCCTATCGACGGGGAGCCGCAGGAGGTTTATTAGCTGAGGGGGTACGAGCTGCTTCATCACGGCTTCAGAAAGGCAGTGAACAGTATGCAGTACAGGTTAAAGGACTGGAAATACCAGGGTATGACCCCCGGGGTGCCTTTGGTATGGGTCTTGCGTATGCCACCTCTGATAGAGGAGGATGCCATCAGAGAGCATGGACGGTAACAGCGGAGATAAACAACCCTAATTTTCACAGGTTTTCTTTCGAAAAGAAAGCGCACCTTGTCAAAAAGGTTCAGGATGAGCGGTCTGCATTCTTTTCACTAGTACTGTGCGATTTTGCACCAATCTCTGAAACAGATTGTGTAAGCATGTGGAACCTTGCATCAGGATTTGACCATACCGTTGAAAGCTATCTTTTGGCGGGGGAACGTATCTGGAATCTTATTCGCTTGTTTAACCTTCGAGAAACACAAGGATCACTCGTCGATACACTGCCACCTCGATTTTATAAGGACCCATTTACGAAGGGACCCGTGAACGGAATTCTTATACCAAAAGAAGGGTTCCAACGAAGCGTAGAAGAATACTATTCTCTACGAGGATGGGATAGGAGCGGCATTCCCACTGCAGCAAAACTCAAAGAACTTCGTCTGAGTGCCTATGGTAAAGCAAGTGGGGTGCCTGTATAGCCTTTGTACTTCCATCTGAGATAATAAACAATGAGGTAAAAAAAGTGAATGACCTATGGTAAATCTAAGTAAAGGAGCAAGCAGAATATATGGGGAGGCTGCATTTGAAGTACTTGCAAAAGCTCAAGAGTTAGAACGTCAAAAAAAGAGCATACTTCACTTTGAAATCGGAGAGCCTGATATCGAGACCCCTGAAAACATCATCCGAGCAGGTATTCGTGCCATCCAGGAGAAAAAAACCCATTATACTCCATCGATTGGTATTACGGATCTGCGGAAGGTTATACAAGATGAGGTGGAGAAAACCAGGGGCTACCGTCCTGACCTAGAACAGGTCGTGATCACACCAGGGTTAAAACCAGGCATATTTTTTTCTATGCTTGCAATTGTTGATCCTGGGGATGAGGTGATTTATCAGGATCCGGGGTATCCAACGTATGGATCAGTCGTAGCGTTCCTCGGGGCACAACAAATCATGGTTCCCCTGCTAGAAGAAAACGAGTTCCGCATGAGCCCTGATGACATCAGAGAAAGAATAACGAAGAAAACGAAACTCATCGTCGTAAACTCGCCGCAAAATCCAACAGGATCGGTGATGACGAAATCAGAAATGGAGGAACTTGCTGAACTTGCTGAACAGCACGATATCTATGTGGTTTCTGATGAGATATATTCTAAGATGACATACGACACACGTCATTACTCTCCGACAGTACGAGATGAAGCGAAGGAGAGGACCGTGCTCTTGGATGGTTTTTCCAAATACTATGCCATGACCGGATGGCGATTGGGGTATATGGTAGTGCCACACGCGATGGCTGAGCGGCTCCAAGATTTCCTGGTGAGTGCTGTTTCATGTACCGCAGCGTTCACGCAATGGGCCGGTATAGAAGCACTGACCGGTGATCAGAGTTTCATACCTGAGATGATGGCGCGATTCAAAGAGAAAAGAAATCGAATCGTTGAAGGTTTGAACTCAGTACCAGGGTTTAGATGCCAGGTACCGCGGGGTGCATTTTATGCTTTTCCAAACATCAAAGGCACAGGCATGACCTCGCAAG
>JAHJFH010000306.1 GCA_018824925.1 Thermoplasmatota archaeon | reverse complement strand
CGGTTGGATTGCTATTATGTATATTGTGAAACTTAGCTCATCACCAGCAGCGGGTTCATAAGCTGTATCTAATGTCCAATCGAAATTTAATGTAAGTTCAGTATCAGCGTCGACACCAACAGGATTATCAATGGTGCCATATATTAATACCCAATCACTAGTATATGTTGTTGTTTCTACTAGAGTATCACCACTTACTGTAACATCAAAATCTCCGGTAAGATCATAAATATCGAACTCAATATAATCTCCTAAAGTACCCGCGTTACTGCCTTTCACGATGTAAAAGTACCAATCAGCTGCTCCACCAATGGCTGGAATATAGATTTGACCTGATCCATAGTCACCAGGCACTACGGTATTGCCTAGACTGAATAAGACATCACCACTTGACACAATATTATCAATAACAGGATCTTCAGTATTAATTTGAGTTGTATATACAATTGTGCCAAAACTAGTTACACCAGGACCTATAGAGAACTTTGAAAAAATCGATTTATGATTCATATAAGGGAAAATATACAAGGAAAATCAGAATTTTACTATTTTTTACCCCGTTTTGTTGTTTTTGTATCGTTTTTTTGATTTTTTCAATCTGGCTTACGCTATGTTGATCTCTTCAAATAGTGCAAACGATGAAGATTATATCCTGCACAGACAAATAGTTGCTGAACAAAAACACGATGTATAGTCGTGAGTTTGGTTGCACCTCCTTTAAATGATCTATTTATTGTTGCATAGGGATGTTCTCCCTGTGCACGTTTTTTCATGATACGTTTATTCCGTAGTTCCTCCCATATGCTGAGTTTTCCACGAGTCATACTCCCATTGCCTTTTGCTTTACACGTAGTACCTGTAAATGCTTTATCACGATAAACAACATCCTCATCTGATGTAGAAAGATCTACAGTTGAGTCATGTATACTTGCAGTGGTTACTGCTATTTCATTTATGATTTTACTCCCACGGTTGATCTTAGTATGAAGTTTATATCCAAAGTAACTCTTGTTATTCTTTTTAGTCCAAGATCCATCACGGTTACGGCTGGTCTTAGCATCATCTCCTCGGCCATTCATCCCTGATTTTGTTTTACCAGGATCTGCTGTAATAAAACATGCATCTTGTATCACTCCTTCATGAACCTGTATGTTATGGGATTCTATTTGTCTCTGTAATTCTTTCCATATATGTACTGCAAGACCTGTTTCTGCAAGGTATTCTCTGAATCTCCAAACCGTACTATAATCGGGAATGTTCTTAGGGAAATCAAGAAATTGTTGGAAGCTGAGACGATCGTGGCATTGAAACTCCAGTTCTTCATCACTAATGTTATACCAGCTCTGAAGAAACAAGAGTTTCAACATAAGGATGCGGTTATAAAATGGTCTACCACGACCACGGTTATGTCGATTATAATCAGGGAACAACCTGAGGAAAGCTTTCCAATCTAAAAGGTTCTTCATCTCTTCAAGACGTGGTCGAAGTGTTTTTACTTTTTCATACTTAGTTTTCATTGCATAGTCTAAAAAATTCTCCATATCTTTTCACCCAATTCTCTCCTGTTATTGGGTATAGATTATGGGTTAATACATGTTGCGAATTTTGCAAAGTTCTCTATAATATAAATCTTTGATTATTACCAGCTTGGATAATGCTATGATTTTTAATTATATAGTTATCTATTCTTGTGTTGTTAAATAATTTATAACGTTTTCTGAGATATCTTCAGCATATTCTCCGATTCGTCGGATACTTTCTACGATGTATCCTACGGATACCGCTGTAATTCCTTTTTGTTTTAATGTTAATTTGTCGATTTCTTCACATCTATTTTCAAGCTCTATAACGGATTCTATGTTTTTGTTTGATTCTTGGATACTTTTTCGGAAAAATGCGTGAATACTATTGGCAAATATGAGTAATGCTAATTCACTAGATGTTTTGATTTGTTGTTTTATGGATTGCTCAAGGTTGAGTATGTTGATTTTTTGAATATTTTTAGCAATTTTTACTATATGGTCTCCTATTCGTTCGATAATTCTACTGATGGTGTAGTATGTGGAGGATAATCCTATTGTAATGTTCATTTTTTCTGCTAAACTCATGTTTTGGAGGATGCTGTTATGTTGTCGGGCGATAAGCCAGTGTAATCGATCGATTTCTGAATCTCGTTGAATTACATCTTGTGCAAGATCATTATCACTTGTTTCTAGGGATCGTAGGACATCTTCATGCATTCCTTTTAAAATAATATGCATCCGTTTTATTGTACGGTCAAAGGGCATCTCAGTAGGATTAAGTAAGTCTTTTAAGGTGATTGAATGATCTGTTTCTTCGACGACTTCTTGCCCGATGGTTGATTGGGTGAATTTTCGTATTGTTGTGCGGATTTCTGGTGAAAGACGGTCGTCTGAAATGATTTTTATGGTGGTAAATCCAGCGATATAGGCTGCGATTAATCGACGAAAAAGAAAGGTTTGTTTTTCTATATATTTCATGTTGATATTTTTGATTTTTTGTTGTTCTCGTGTCATTTTTGAGGTTATTAAAAGAGTGCCGTTGGATTGCATATGTATACCCAGTGGATCGTTT
>JAHJFH010000305.1 GCA_018824925.1 Thermoplasmatota archaeon | reverse complement strand
CCGTGCCTTCAATTACGATTCCCTTGTATTTCAGGTCAATTAATTTTTCAATTATTTCCGGAGTTAAACCGGGATGATATTTTAGGAGGAATACTTTTTCCTCAAGTTTTGTATTATTCCACCATATTTCCATATTTAATTCGTAAGAAGCTTCTGTAGCTTGACCTTTTGACCCGAATATCTTAAACTGCAATGTATCTTTGGAGTTTTGACCCTTGAGCGTTTTCGTGTGCATTTCATCAATTTTTTCTCCATCGCTATTGGTAGGATAAACAGAAGTCAAATTCCCCGGGAATTTCAACACGAAAACGGTTCCTATATCTTCTTTATCCAGCCTTTCTACAGTAACTGTTATAAAATCTGTTGAAATGGTATTGTCATCCAAAGTAATATTATCTTTATCAATTTCGAGCTTGACTTGGGGTTTAAACGGGCCTTCGGTACAACCACTAATGAGTATGAATCCAACAAATAAAATTGTCAATAAAAGAAAATTTAACCTCATAGTATGACATATAAGTGGGACTTCTTAAAAATTTTTCGTTTCTTTTGAAAATATGAGCACATTGTCTCGAATAACTGGAATGGCGTTCGTTTGGCTTGCAGTCCTATTGGATTGTTATAAAGAACCAGACATTTCATATCTAAATTCTCCTTATATTTTTTTGAATTGTTAAATATTATCTTATTCATAGGTCGAATTTGTCAACTATCTGGAAACAGTGCGTTATACAATCAACTCTCATCTCCGCTTAGTCTTTTCAAAGACACAGGTGGTAATGAACTATCCTCTGAACAGGTGAGGGATGGAATAGTGGGGGTGCTCAGGAAGTTCCTATATTTAGATATTACGAGTTTCTTGCCCTTGCTATTTGACGGAATACGATCTGAACCGAGAGGATGACATTAAAGCCATCTTTCTTCTCATCTACGAATTTCTGAAAGGCAATACCAAGTATGTTCTAATCCCAAGCCAATCAAGAACTGGAAAGACGATCTCGGTGAAATTCAGCTTCCAGAACATCCTATCCTGGGAGGTCGTGTCGATTCACCCACTTGAAAACATTGTGGCTGCTGTTGAACTCATGGAGCAGCATAAGATAAAGAAACTCGTTGTCACGAAGAATAATGAGGTGGAAGGAATTCTTACGTTTACGGATATTGCCCGTGCAGTCAAGGTTGAGCTGAAGCGAATGTTGGGCACTTGGCAGACCCAGCAATTCGGTGAGATTGTAAAAAGGGACGAATAATCTGCTGAGAATAAATCATCATGATTAACGTTAAAAATCGAGGAATTTTGCTCAAGGTAACAAATCTTTTAAATATTTGCACGTTATTGAGCTTGTTAGGGTCTAGATCTCCCAAAAAGGTGAATATCCCATCACTTTCCTCACATCCTAGACCCATTTTTCTTTTAAGGTTTTTTCTGATACAAGACGCTCTTTATCATAAGAGTATCTTCCTGATGTGTCGGGATTTATCATAAACTATGGTTGTCAGATTTACACTAATTTCCCTGAGTTCTGTTTCATAATTTTTTTCCAACAGATTCTCGGTTTCCCATAGATAGTAATCTATCATGGCATCGATATAGTCCTTAATTTTTTCCTCTTTTTGAAACAAAATAACCATGGGCGTTTCGGTTTCATTGGCAATATCCCGTTCCACATCATTATAATCCTTGAGAATCTGGTACAGCGCACGGTGGACCCGGGCCAGGGAAATGATATTACAAATATCCGTTTTGGCGCCATAGCGTTCGAGCAGGGGAAGTTCAAAGAAGATATCGATGACAATGCTTTTGCAGTTGTAGCAGTTGATTGCCTGCTGTAAGCACCGGGAGAATTCCGTGGTTGATTTTATGTTTTTTGCATAGAGCTTTTCGGTGGCGGCGATGCAGAGGATTTTGTTGAAATATTCTGCTATTTTTTGGTATGCCTCCTTTGATAGTGTTTGGTGGTTGTAGATTGCGAGTACGCGTACCAGTTCTATAATGTAAAGTGACCGTTCCGGTTTGGTCATCAGTTCGTCAAGGCTGTCATCTAGCAGATTGATGAGTGCATCGATGAGTAGCGACGAGGTAAGCATGGATTCTGGGTAGTCTGGTATTGTCCGGTAGGCTATCTCGGTTCTGAGGGATTTCCTTCCGGTCAGCCATTTGTCGGTCAGGTTCTGTGCCGATGCCATGGTTATCTGTTGTATCAGGTACGGATTGACAGGTTCGCTAAGGTGTATTGATTCAAGCAGACGTGGCAATGAGGCAGCGTTTTGATCCAGGGTTTTCGTGTAGTGGTTTTGAAATTTCTGGAGTATTGGATCACTGGTTTCCCGGTTTGTTGTTATTTCTATGGTTTTGGTCACTTCTTTCTCTTATATCTGATCCCCTACATATATTTTGTGCTACCAATTTGGTGACCAGAAAGGTATTTTTTAAGATGGTTGGTAACACCAATTTGGGGTAACAGGATGCTTGAGGGCGAAGGAGCGTTTATTAACCGGCCGACCACCACGGGAAAGAAGCGATATGACAAGTTCTTTATCTATGTACCCACGGGGGTCGCCCGGGATGGTTTGTTTCCCTTCTCGGTCAAGGACAAGGTTCTGGTGAGGATTGACCGGGAGCATAATCGGCTTGTCATTGAAAAGGCATAGAATACGATTGAATTCTTTTGTGAAATCCACTCTCTCTCCAGGTTTGTATTCATCGAAAGTGAAATCAATGGTATGGCATTGTTCCAGATGTGTCCGGTCTGTGGTGAGGCTGCTTTTGTTCAGCCGGAACTCGGGAACGGTGAAAGCAGGATTTTCCGGTGTAGTAATGATCATCAATTCAAACAGACCAACAAAGAATCGGTGAATACAGTAGATGAGGAGGTATGGAATCATCTGCCGGAATGGGCACAGCAGCTCCATGCATTAAAGGATAAATAGAAGTATAAACCGCTGGATATTAATCCTCGCGGTGTTTAATATAAGTAGGTTACATTGATGACACTGGGGTAAGGAGCAATGACCGTTCCGTGAGCACTCACAAGTAGATGGTCCCATTGTGTTTGTAATGGGTGGGGGTAATGAACGGTCAGAAACAGATAATTTTCAAAAACAAAGCGGCTCTGTCACCGGATTATATCCCAGAGCAGCTACCGCACAGGATAGAGGAGATACGGAAGATTCATGGACTGATCGTTGATTCTCTGAGAGGGAATGTCACGCATCTGCTTGTCAGCGGTCCACCGGGTACTGGTAAGACTGCGGTGTTACATCATGTTTTCAGGTCTGTGGATAAGGATCTAAATGCGTTGTTGTGTTATGTGAACTGTTTTGAAAAAAGCACGAAGATGGGCGTGCTTTATTCGCTGGTTCTTGATTTCTATAGGAAACAACGACCCACCCGGAAGATGCCATCCCGTCGGGGCATTGCGTATGATGAGCTGCTTGATTCCTTTCGCAGTGAACTGGGGAAGAGCAATATCCATGTGGTGGTGTGTCTGGATGAGGTTGACCAGTCGGTGGAGACTGAAGTGATTCATGATCTCATTCGGTTGAGATGGGGGTCTGGAAGAGTCCAGGTTATCGGTATCTCCAATGATCCTTTCGTGTTTGAACATCTAGACCCGAGGACGAAGAGCAGGCTTTTTCCTTTGAAGGAGATAGTATTTGCTCCATATACGAAGGAGCAGATGAAAGAAATTGTTGTGGCGAGAGTGGAGGCTGCTTTTCGGGAAAATAGTATCACGGGTGAGGCGGTTGATTACCTTTCGGAGGCTACCGTTGAAAGGAAGAGTGATGTGCGGATTGTGCGGGAGACATTGTTGAGAGCAGGTGAATTGGTTTGTGAATCGGGGGATGTGAAACTAGAGGTAGATCATGTTAGGAGTGAAATCGGTATGGCGGGTCATGCCAAGGTCATCAGTATGGTAAATGCGTTATCGCAACGGGAGCGGTTTATCCTGAGGTTGATACCAAAAGGAGGTACATCTTACCCTGATTTTTATCGTTTATATCGGGCAACAGACAATCATATTGGTGATAGGATGTTGAGGAATTACATGGAAAAATTCCGGAGACTGAAGCTGGTCAGTATGGAGACAAAAGGTATCGGTGGCAGCTACTTCATTACGCCGAATTTGCCTAAAGATGTCCTTTTTGATAATTAAATAAATTCAAATAGATTTTTTTGACCGATATTGGAGATTCTTTCGGGTAATTTTTCTAATAATGGTTTAAATTTTATATTTGTAAGGTATTGAAAACTTTGAGGAGGTATAAAATCCGGTATTTCATCTTTTATTTGATTTAGGGT
>JAHJFH010000304.1 GCA_018824925.1 Thermoplasmatota archaeon | reverse complement strand
GTTTTCTATAGCGAATCTGCGGATGATCTGGAGAACCATAATAACAACCCTGCCAAACAACATGGAGATAATCATGACTATCTGTAGTTATGGCTGGGAGTGTTTGGTCATAACTTTCTGATGTCAATGGCTCTTCGGTCCAAGTTTCGCCATTATCACTGGAATAGGAATGATAAATCTGAGAGTATAAACCATCAGAGCGGCTATAAACACAATGTAAAATTCCATTAGAAGTTCTCGCTAATTTCATTACATTAGCCTGCGCCTGCGCTCCTAGTATTCCTGTTCCAACCTCATATCCTTGATTTGGAGGTTGAGTTCCACCATTCTCCCAGGTTAAATCTGGGCTTTTATAGAATGTAATTATTGGGCCGTCCATCCAGATAAACGCATAACCGTTTTCAGGAATGTTCGTTCTCACACCGTTAACCTCTGGGCACCAGCATGAGATAAGATGGGGAGAATGTGAATCAGTATCTGTTATTAGCGTCTCTATATTCTGCCATGATGAAGTGTATTTCCGGCATCGAATACTCCCATCAGCATCATCCCAGACAACATAGAGATAGTGATTGCTGTCAACGGAGATAGAGGGTTTTTTCAGAAATACTGCAGAACTATAGGGAGCAATAACTTCTGGACTGCTCCAGCTGGTACTCTCTGTTCTCTTCCGATATACAATCTGATTATCATAAGGTCCCAAACAATACACTAAATAGACCGTTCCTGCGCTATCAGTAGCAAGAGATGGATATCTCGCATAACATTCAAAACTTACTACAGGTTCCCAATAGGTGGTATATCGTCGATATGCTGAATGCCAGCATGCGAAGTTACGGTAACCGCCAGCTGTCCACGCTACATGAAGATAATTAAATTTGTCAATGACAATCGAGGCATTAACCTCATTATATTCATGAGCTTCACCAATCATAGCTGGTGTGCTCCAAGAGCCTGCAGTTCGTTTACTGTAAAAGGTTGGTCCAATGCCTCCCATGCTCCATGGTGAGCCGTAATATTCTATTTTCTGCCATATTACATGGAGATTGTTATTGCTATCGATGGCGATCGCAGGTGTTCTTTGATCCCTATTGATGTCTGTCGTGATAGTAGTTATTGCACTCCATTGCGTGGTATAGCCGCTATAGCGAATCTGCGGATGGGTCGGCGATTCAGAATAACAACCTTGCCAAACAACATGGAGATAATTATTGCTGTCTACTGCTATCGCTGGAAAGAGTTGATCATAGCTCTCAGCTGTTACAGGTTCCTCAGACCATGTCTCACCATTGTCAGTCGAATACGAATGATAAATTTGGAAATGCTGACCATCGGAACGATGATACACACAATGCAAAACCCCATCAGAAGTTCTCGCTATTGTCTCCCCACCATTTATTACTCCTAACGTTCCTACTCCAACCTCATATCCAAGAGTGCCACCACCCGGAGATTGACTAACAGTAATATCGACAACATTATCAATCCCGGGATCGGTTGGGATAGCGGTATTCCAGTTATCATCTGGTGTTTTGAACGCGCAGAAGAAATGGTAATTTCCTATCTTTGTGAGCGTGAGACTCCCCTGATAATTATACGATTGACCTGGATGAAGGACGATATTATTTTGGAAAGTGAAATCAGCCACCGCATTATCAGGATCACGTCCACCCGCGGTTAAAACAGAAAAAGTAATTGCTGCTGTCCCTTTATTCTGGATGGTAAACTGAGCATTAAGGATATCATCTACATAATATGGTGGTGATTGAAGAATCGTTAGACTTGAGGTAATTGTTGGTTCTGCTTGTGAATCTATTATAGCTGCGGTTGAAAGAGTCTCACCTGAGGTGCTTCCCACTCTATGTTCGGGTAATGGGCCGGTCGAATATTCCCTGACAAAGATGTATTTAAATTTATTAATTGGGTCGTAATAATTATCCCATACCCATACTTCAATATTTTCATTAGAGTTGTAAGTATAATAATACTTAAAAAGTTCGGTGCCACTCCAGCTACGGGAAGTTATTAACCATGTTTGATAATTTCCATCAAAAACTACATCTTTTCCTGTTTCAGTTTTAATACCTTCACTTTGTTGTATGTTCCATTCTTTTGTACCTACAAGCTGTACATTATTTTGATAAGGAAATATAGGATCATTTGCATTCTGGGCTAATTGGTTTTTTATGGTGTTCCAGTCTAGATCAATTTTATTATTTTTATGTATGTTCCAGCTTGTGCCTGTGACTGCATTCCAATGATTTGTAGGATCGGGATTAACAGCAAGCCAGGGTGAATTAATAGCAAAATCATTTAGTGTTTTACCGTTTCCGTAATGATTATAATGCCATCTCATTGTACTTTTTACTGATTCATCTGGATTTAATTTATCAATCGTAGACCAAAGTCCCCAATTTTCTGTACCTCCTCCTCTGTCTAACTGGAATGGACCGATACCTGTAGAAAATTTGAAACTACTTACATCCTTATGATCAAATCTGTCACCATTTTCTCCACCACCATATTGGCTATGTGCACTGTATCCCCCGTTACCACCTTCAGCATACGCAATAGTTGCTATCCAAGCTTTGTATTGGTTGATATTAAGATTCCAATTCGCATTATAGTATAATCCCGCATTTTGATCAATTATATTTAGTAATTGTTGATCTATTGCTGCTGTTGCTAGACCCTCTGATACTACTGTGAAATAGAACTTGTTTGAAAGAATATTTCCAGGATTAGTCACCTGAACTGACCATAGACCTGGATCTGTCAGACCAACGAAAATGTCTATTTGCGTTGAGCTTTTATAATCAGTTCGATCTGAAGGAATAGGATAGACATTTGATCCAATAAAGAGTGTGATTGTTGATTCTGTCATAAATCCTGTACCAAAAATACTTATCCACTGTCTGGTAGAGGCAGCAATCGGTTCTTGAGGGTTAATTCCTATAATCACTGGCGCTGTTGGTTGAGTTCCTAGAGTCTTGAAGAATTTATCCATCCCATAATCGGTTCCCTCACTATTGGATGCCCATGCTCTAAAATGATAAATTGTCCCTGGTTGGAGACCAGAGATCTGTCTATTGAATGAGCCAGTGGTTAATTGTGGTTGAGGTGGTGTCGTAT
>JAHJFH010000303.1 GCA_018824925.1 Thermoplasmatota archaeon | reverse complement strand
TGGAAGGTCTTTGAATATGAAAGGTGATTTTGAGTGACACATTTCTTTGATGATGGTGGCTAAATCTAGTATAGTGCGTTCTTCGGGGTTGCCAATGTTCACTGGTAGGTGATAGTTGGATTGCATTAGGGCATATAGACCGTGTATTTCATCGGTTATGTAGCAGAAACTACGGGTTTGTTTTCCATTTCCATAGATTGTTATGGGTGTATTGGTTAGTGCTTGTTTGATGAAATTGGGGACGGCGCGTCCATCATCTTCTTTCATTCGGGGTCCGTAGGTGTTGAATATGCGGGCAATGCGGGTGTTAATATGGTATTTTCGGTGGTAGGCCATGGTGCAGGCTTCTGCATATCGTTTTGCTTCATCGTAGATGGATCGGGGGCCGATGGGGTTGACATGTCCCCAGTATTCCTCAGGTTGGGGGTTGATTTCTGGATCTCCATATACCTCTGAGGTTGAGGCGAGGAGAAAACGGGCTTTTTTCTGCAGGGCTAGGTTCAGCATTTCTTCGGTGCCTATCGAACCAACTCTGAGTGTTTCTATGGGATATTTATAGTAATCAACAGGTGATGCTGGTGAGGCAAAATGATAGATTTCATCGAGAGGTTTAGGATTGGATAATGGGGTGGTGATATCATGGTTGATAAATGTAAAATGATCATGTTTGACGAGGTGGTTGATATTGCGTAGTGATCCGGTGATGAGATTATCTACACAGGTGATTTGATAGTTGTTTTGAAGGAGATGTTCGCAGAGATGGGAGCCGATGAACCCAGCGCCACCGGTTACAAGACATTTCATATATGTATCAACTCCAGTTTAGGATGTTATTTTTTGTTTGAGAAACTCGAGGAGTTCCTCCCGGAATTCCTGGCGCATTAACGCAACATCAATCGTGGTTTTAAGCCAGTCCATTTTATTTCCGAGATCATATCGTGTTCCATAAAATTCATAGGCATAAATGGGTTCTTCTTTAAGGAGTTCTTTCAGTGCGTCAGTGAGTTGTATTTCGCCACCATACCCTGGTTTGGTGTTTCGTATACAGTCAAAAATTGCTGGGGTAAGGATATATCGTCCGAGGATTCCCAGGTTTGAGGGGGCCTGTTCTTTTGTTGGTTTTTCTACGAGATCAACGATAGGGTAGAGTTTATCATCAATAGGATCATCATATTTGATGACCCCATAGGTATGGATATGGGTGTCGGGTACCGGTTCGACAGCGATAATAGAGACTTTGTGTTTGTTGTATTGTTGAATGAGTTGTTTGGTACAGGGTGTCGTTGAAAAGACGATATCATCACCGAGGAGAACAGCGAAGGGTTGGGTTCCAACATGTTTTTCGGCGCAGAGAACGGCATGTCCGAGGCCTAGTTGTTGTTTTTGACGGACATAGTGGATATCTGCTAGTTCAGCGATTTTTCGGATTTCTCTGAGTTTTTTTTCGTCTTTGTTGTCTTTGAGGATGTATTCGAGTTCAAAGGCGATGTCAAAGTGGTCTTCAATTGCTCGTTTTCCTCGTCCGGTAATGATTAGTATATCGTTGATTCCTGAGTCGACAGCTTCTTCGATGACATATTGTATTGCGGGTTTGTCAACGAGGGGAAGCATTTCTTTGGGACTGTTTTTGGTCATGGGGAGAAAGCGGGTGCCAAATCCTGCGGCTGGTATAACGCATTTCATCATGGTTTCACCAACAGATTCCTTCATAGATCCCTTGTTGTGCTTGGTCAAGTCGGCGGCCATCAATGATGAGTTTATTTTTGTAATTAAGTGTGGTGAATTCTTCCCATTTAGTGACGATTAGGGTTGCATCTGCATCGAGGGTTTCTTCTGCGGTGGTGCAGTAGTCTATGGTGGGGAAGAGTGTTTTGAAGTTGTTCATGGCCATGGGATCATAGACTTTGATTATTGCGTGTTCTTTTATGAGGGTTTGGATAAGTGGTATAGCTCGGCTTTCTCGTATGTCATCGGTATCTGGTTTGAAGGCAAGACCGAGTATTCCTATGGTTTTTCCTTTTAGGTCTGGGAGATGTTTTTTGAGGAGTTGAATCATTTTTTTTGGTTGGGTGTCATTAACGGTAATGGTTGCTTTGAGCATATGGGTATCATTATGGTGTTTTTGAGCCCATGCGTGGAGTGCTTTGACATCTTTGGGGAAGCAGGAACCGCCCCATCCAAGTCCTGCGTTGAGAAAGGCTCTTCCTATTCGGTGATCGTGTCCCATACCTTCTGCGACTTCGTAGGTATCAATGTTTATGGTTTTGCACATATTACCAATTTCGTTGATGAATGATATTTTTGTGGCAAGGAAGGCGTTACTGGCATATTTGATCATTTCTGCTGCTGAGAGTGATGTTGTAATTTGTGGGCAGGTGAAGGTTGAGAAGAGTTTTTTGAGTTGGTTGGTACTTTTTTTGTCTTGCGAGCCGATGACAATGCGGTCGGGTTGGAAGAAATCTTTGACAGCGACTCCTTCTTTGAGAAATTCGGGATTGGAAACCACATCAAAATCCCCCTTATAGTGTTTTTGTATTGTTTCTTTCACAAGCTGTCCTGTTTTTATCGGAACGGTGCTCTTGTTCACAATAACTTGATAGTGGGAAAGATTTTTGCCTATTTCTTCCGCGGCGGCAAGAACATATTTCAAATCCGTATGTCCGTCTTCCTCGGGAGGGGTTCCAACGGCAATAAAAACCATTTCATTTCCCGGCATATGATCCTTGATGCTCGTGTCAAACTTAAT
>JAHJFH010000302.1 GCA_018824925.1 Thermoplasmatota archaeon | reverse complement strand
TGTGATCCTTCTGTAAGTAGGGTTCTCCTTGGTAGATGTACATATGTCCCACTTTGATGGTTTATCATGAATTGTCTTATGATAATCACCAGAAGGGACATATGTCCTGTCCTAACACATTTTCTTATAAAGGAATACTACCGTTATCTATTTCAATAAGTACATAAGCCTTGTAATATGCCCTTAAATAATCAGCTAGCAACTATTGTTCTCTTGATAATATAGGTAGTAGTTTGTGTTATTTATCATACATTTTTTTATTATCATATCCTCACATTTCCATATTACTTTGTAAAGTATTTTTTGATTGTTAGTAAAAAATATTTTTCTTATAAGTGAATCATATATGACTCATAATTGAATATAATTAGATTCATAAGTGATGATAAATTATATAAATAAATGATGCATATGTGATTCATCCATGGTGAAAAGCCAAAGGTTTCCAGTCGGTTTTCCTCCCATAGTCAGAGAAATCATAAAACAACAGGTCGGTATCCTGGGTAACTCTGAAGCTGAAGTAGTCAAAAACATCGTCCTTATCCACCTCACAGAAAAAGGGCTTCTAAAAAACTTCGACAGTCGAAAAAAAGGGGGGAAACGATGAACAGAAAACAAGGAAACCACATACTCCTTTTCCTCACAATACTCTTATTCTTATTACAAAGTCTACCATATAATGCCCATTCCGCTCCCCCAGTGTACCAAGATACCCTCATAGTTGATATCACTGGAAACGGCGATTATACAAGAATCCGCGACGCAATCGCTGCAGCAGCATCAACTGATATTATATTAATAAAAGAAGGAATCTATGTAGAAAACTCTCTTGAAATCAACAAGAAAATCTCAATCATCGGCGATGACCCCAGTAATACCATCATTGACTGCAACAACAACAATGGATTCTTGTTGCGTAGTTCATATATAGATATCAGCAACCTTAAGCTCATAAATCTAGACGAGTATGCTATAGACATCCATGCAGAAAGTGATTGGTGTACAATCTCAAACTGTATTATAGAAGTCACTCAAGCCCGTACAGCTATCTGGATACGTGCTTCCTCCGTAACAATAGACACCTGCGATATTCAGGGCGCAGGACAAAAAGGCATCGGGATCACCCTCCAAGAAACCAATAGCATCATCCAGGATTGCAACATACATGAATTTAGTGTAGGCATTTTAGCGCTGACGAATGCACACGACCATAGTATCATTAATTGTAACATTTTTAACAATGAAGTTGGTATAGACATACGAATAAATTCCAACTATAACTTGATATCAAAATGCAATATATATAGCAATAATAAAGGTATCAATATCTGGCTTAACTCAAACAATAACTCAGCATATCTCAATAACTTCTGGAAAAATGATAATGATGCAACAGACACTGACAACAACATATGGGATAACGGCAACCAAGGAAATTACTGGGATGATTATCGAGGACAAGATACAAACGGTGACGGTATCGGCGATACCCCCTATACCATTTCGACGAAAAACGCAGATAAATACCCCTTGATTACTATGACTCTCCCTGACGAAATTACCCTCCCAACCAGCATAAAAAGGATCACCAGTACATCAAATACCACTCCTTTTTTCACCTGGAACCCATCAGTATACAACCAAGGCATCAAAGGATACTATGTCAAAATTGACAACAACCCTGAAACCTATATCAGTGATATCACCAGTTGGACCTCACCTGAATCTCTCTTAGATGGCGTTCACACCTTCTACATCCGAGCAGAAGGAAAAGACGCGAGCACTAGCGCCTATGCCACCCATACCTTTTCAATTGATACCACATTTATCGATACTGATGAGGATGGTTGGTCAGATGACGAAGAACAACAATACGGCACCAATCCAAACAACCCTGATCACTACCCACTAGACTCAGATAATGATCGTATCCCTGACTCAATCGACGATGATGATGACAACGATGGCTACAACGATAACATAGAAACATCCTATGGAACCAGTCGGGTCAATCCAGATGATCATCCAACGGACACAGATAATGATCACCTACCTGATGACAATTCGCCAGATGGAAAATACATCGGAGACGTAGATGACGACGACGATAGTCTCATCGACACCATAGAAATCCAACTTGGTTCCAACCCAAAGACTATCTCAGATGTACAGAAAATTTACCTACAAGGAGATCCACACTATCTCATTGACATCTCCCAAAATAGCATCTACGACATTCTCTATGAACCCATCAGTGATACCACCACCGCCGTAGAAAAAACAAATGAAAACTATCTCATTGATCAAGATGGAGACGGCTCATGGGACTACCTCTACAACATTGGGGAAGGATCAATAACTTCATACGAAAAACCACTAACCCTACCAATACTCATCCTTATACTCCTAACAATCATCTCAGTGATTATCATCATTTATTATTTCATCAGATCCTACAATAAAAAACCTGACATACCACAAAAATATATAACACCAGTATCGATGAAAAAACCACCTGTAAAAATCTCCACCGGTGATAAAAGAACCATAGAAAATATCGATGATACAAAAACTCTCTTACACCAAATACAACAAAATGTGACCATATTCATGGATGAACTGCAAATGATCGAGGATCAGGTCACAACAATCCCAGTAGATAAAGAGCAGATAGATAAGGATGAAAAGACACTGCCACCACCTAAGGAAACAAGTCAATATGAAAACATACATGAGGTAGAACAAGAAATAGATAAGGTCTTATTAGAATCAAAAAACAAAAATAAAACACTACAAGAAAATAATTAACACCCCCTAACCTACTCATACATATTTCTAAATTCAATTAAACAAGGTCATATAAAGAGAGTAACCACATATGAAAAAAACATTACCAATAATTTCCCTCCTCTTAATAACCCTGATAAGTTTACCAATATGCAGCGCAAATATAACGGTTCATCCTCGAGAATTATCCATCACAATGACCAACGACTTTATCCATGGAAACACTTCAAAAACGATAGAAGTACAAAACCACGACAACTACAACATCAACATATCCTGGTATCTTGAACATCCAAATCCACCCTCATGGATACGACCAAATAAAACAACTATACCAAACCTATCCTGGATTGATGTAAAACCTAGATGGATTACAGCATCACCAATGGACACCGTATCGTTTTATATTCATCTCAATGTTTCTGAGAACGAAGAAAACCTCAACCAACAGTGGGAAACCTGGATCACTTTTTACCAAGAAACCAGCGAAGGTCTCTTCAACCAAGAATATGCGGTCCGAATGTATATCGACACTCCCTTATTAGCATCGGGTAACAACACTCAAAATCATGGCGATGCCGAAAATAACGATCAGAACATTGTCTATCTAGCTTTACTTGCTACCGCAGTCGTATTTATCATCTTTATGACATTGGTATATAATAAAAAGAATCTATAGGGCAATCCATAATACTATTTTTTTAAACATAGTTGCCAGATG
>JAHJFH010000301.1 GCA_018824925.1 Thermoplasmatota archaeon | reverse complement strand
GGAATTGTTGTTCTGTGCAATTTGGATTTCCATAATACATAAAAAATGATGTATTAGTTGATGAATTTAGATTAGATACATTCACCCATGCAACGATTTCTCCTGTGGTATATTCATATGATTCGATTTCATGCCAAAGTCGATGTGCAATACCTGAGTCATTCATGAAGAGGATATCATCTCCATCTGGTTGTACCTTGTCTCGGAGATCGGTATCGGTTAGGCTGATAAGTACGGGGAAGTTGGTGAGATCTCCTGCGACCTTGGTGTGATCAATCGTGATATTTTTTCGGTATTGCCATCCTTCCAAGAAGGGATCAAAGACCATAATTGGCTCTGTCTGGAATGCATACTTTTGATGTTTCCAATGGATTCCATCGGTCACATTGATATACCAGGTGTATTCTGTCATATACTCCAGTCCCTCAACAGGGACTGTGTAGGTTCCACCGGATACACCGGTTCCACTGCTACTGCCAATGTCGGGGCTGGTTTCAACGGTGTAGTCCATATGATCTCCTTGGGGGTCTTGGAGATGAAATGATATGTGGGTTAGATTTACTGATATGAATCGTTGACCATCCAATGGTACCGGGTTGGTAACCTCTGGTGCAACCCGTTCGGTGGTGAAGTAGTAGGTTTGTTCTTGGGTGTTTTCTCCATCAGTGACCATGATGGTCCATTGATAGGTCTGGGTACCTTCAAGGCTGGTAAGTGGTATGCTATAGGTCCCATCGGGTTGGGCATTGGCATTACCACTTCCGCAGTATGGTGTGGTGGTGATAGAATAGCTCATGAGATCCTGGTTTGGATCATGGAGGGCAAAACTGAGTTCGGGGGTGTTGATCGGTATGTTGACGGCATTGTCTGGTGGATAGACTGGGGTGATCTCCGGTGGATAGTTGGGTGGCCAGAGTTCAATGTCTTGTGCCTCAACACTGGCGTAGAGCGCATAGCCAAAGATGCCATATTCCATAATGGGTGTGAGAAAGATGGAAAACCCGATTCCCCAGAAACCAAGTGCAGTTCCTTCCTGGTATCCATGGGCGATAAATCCGGTGTGGGATTGGATGCCACCGCAGGAGGTGATGCCTTCCTCGGCAGACCATTTAAGGTAGAAGCGGGGTATGGGGGTGAGGAGGATGGGGATGAGGCGGGGGAGGACGATTACGGGCATGGCTGAACCAGTGCCGAAGGAGACATAGTTGCAGAGGTATTCTGCTGCTTTAGTTAGTGTTTGCCGGGGTGGAGGAAGTAATGATATGAGGCGATGACTAAACTGGGGTGTCAGTGGAATGTGGAAGTTGGGTGGTAGAAGCTGGTGGTTTTTGGCATAGGTTATGATAGTTTCTTGTAGGGTTTTTATGGTTGGTGAGGTGGGGGTGGTGGTGATGTGGTGTTGTAGTTGTTGGAGGAGGTTTTTGAGATGGTATGCTTCTTGGGTGGTCATGGTGTTGTGTGTGGTGGTGTCGTGTTTAGTGAATCCGTAGGTGGTGCAGTGAATGATAGCTGTTGTTTGGTTGGTTGGTGTATCGGTGATATTTGTTTGTAGTGATTCATCGATGGTGGTTTCAGAAGTTCCCATTCCATGGGGTAAACTGGTTATTAATAAGCTACTTAGGAGTAATAGGCTCAGGCCTTTTTTTGTTAAGTATTTTATCATTGAGTTTTTCCTCCCTTTGCGAGGCGTTTTTTTTCTTTTTATGTTGGTTTTGTTTTACATCTTTTTTTTTTAGGATCCTGTTTCTTCAGGTCCTATGATAAAAAAGTTTAATGGATTATTTTGATTATTATATTGTGTTTCTATCCATTCCTGACTTCGTATAAATTTTGAAACACGTATTTCATCAATTAAACTAAACGAATAGGATTTAATCGATGATGAGTAATCATAAGCTCCAATGACATTATCTCTACCAGAAAATGTGTTTAAAGAACCAATTCCAGTATATGTATCCTTTAAAACTCCATTCATATATATATTTGCGGTTCCTGAAGAATCAAGCATCGATACTACATTATACATCAATCCATAAGTGACACTATTTTCCCCAGTATCGACTACATGTGATGAGCCGGTATAAAAATCAGAGTAAAAACTCATCTGATGAATGTTGCTATGAGCTGTTTTTCTAAAGGTAACATGAGTAACTTTTTCTTTTAGTGGGCTAAATAATCCTTGCGAATCACTATTTTCCATATTTGTACCCTGAATTGCTACCCAAAGCTCCATAGTTAGAGGTTTTCCAGATCCAATAACTGGAGGAAACCTCATATAATCATCAATGCCATCAAAACTATAACAATTATTGATTATTCCAGAAGTAATGGTCGCACCATAATTCGTTAAATCGTTATTATTGATGGTTGAATCATGAAGATCAGACATATGCCATACGGCGGAAAAATGTGAATCCCACACATATTCTGCAAATGCTTGTGAGACACACTCAGAATTACCATAATAGATACATATTGTTGTATCATCAGAGGAAGATATGGTGGTGATATTTACCCATGCCACAAGTTTTCCAGAGCTTTGTTCATAGGATTCGATTTCATGCCAAAGTCGATGTGCACTACCCGAATCATCCATGAATAGGATGTCATCGCCATTTGGTTGTGCTTTATCCCGAAGATCAGTATCAGTTATACTGATGAGTGCAGGGAAGTTTGTGAGATCACCTGCAACCTGTGTATGATCTATTGTAATATTTTTCCGATACAACCATCCTTCATCATATGGATTAAAATCCATCATCATTTCAGTTTGAAATTTAAATGTTTCATGTTTCCAATGAATTCCATCAGTAACATTAACAAACCAAGTATAATTTGCTAGAAACTCCAAGTTACCAATAGCGATAGAATAGTATCCCTCATTTACCTCTATACCATTTCCTGACCCAATATTTGGTGATGTCTCTACAGTATAATCCATGCGATCTCCTTGTGGATCTCTCAAATGAAATCGTAATTGTGATTGAGAAATAGAAACAAAACGTTCCCCATCATAAGGTGCAGGATTAGAGACGATGGGAGCAACGGGTTCAGTTGAGAAAGTGAAGGTTTCTTCAACAATGTTTTCACTATCGGTAACCTGCACAGTCCAACTATAATCTTGGGTCCCCTCAATATTACTCACCGACACACTATAGGTTCCTTCAGCAACATTGTTAACATTTGCTGAACCAATGTATGGCTGAGTTGTAACACTATAGCTCATAAGATCATCATTTCGATCCGTGATTGCAAATCGTAGTTCAGTAGTATCAACAGGAACATTTATTCCACCGTTGGGTGGAAAGATTGGTGTAATCTCCGGTGGATAATTGGGTGGCCAAAGTTCTATTTCGTCGGCATCGACAGATGCATATAATGCATATCCTAAAATTGCATAGCTTTGAACAGGCGGGAGGAAAATGGAAAAGCCCATACCCCAGAAACCCAGAGCAGTCCCCGTCTGTTTTCCAAAAGCCTGAAAGCCGGTTCCGGAACGTATTCCGCCACAGGTGGTGTAACCTTCTGCGGCATTCCATTTGAAATAAACTCGGGGAATTGGGGTTAATAGTATGGGGATGAGGCGGGGGAGGACGATAACAGGCATAGCTGATCCAATTCCAAATGATAGGTAATTGCATAGGTATTCTTGGGCATGGTATTGTGTCTGCGCTCGGGGGATTAGCGGTTGTGTTGTGTTGAAAAATACGGGTAGTGTGGCAAGTGGTGAATCAGTAGGAATTAGGTGATAGTCTTTTGCGCTTTGGATAAGTTCTTTTTGTAATACTTGTAGGTTGTATGAGTGAGGGTCATAAGTCATCTGTTGGTAGATCTGTTTAATGAGATTTTGAATAGTTTCTACTTCTTCGTAGGTCAAAGTTGATTTGCAGGAAGTGTCTTTACTACCTAAGCCATAGAGTTGACAGGTAACAATGGCTTCTTGTGAATCAAAAGATAATTCGCTCTCAGAGGTAATGTTCATATTATGTTCATCAATTTGATTTTTTGGTGCACCCGAGGATGCGTATGTAGTAATTAGTAAAATCAAAACTAGCCCATAGCCTATTATTTTGAACTTATTTTTATACATAGTATGATTCCTCCCAATCAACTCTTTTTATGAACCACTCATAAAATAATAGCAAGGCTATATATATACATAATTGCAAAATAGTTGCATTATTGTATAATATAATTGCATTTTTAATTAAATAAGATAAGTGTTAGGTTTAATCTCACCGTTAATAACCCTGCCGGGGCCTATGATTACATGATTTCCGATATTTGATCCGATATTAATTGAAGAATTGATGCCTGTTTGGACATTATCCCCAATAATTGCTCCTAATTTGCGACGTTCACTGCTGATTCTCATATCATTTGAAATAAAGTGAATAGGTTCTTTATCTAACCGAAGGTTTGCAACTTTCGTTCCAGCACCAAGATTACATCCCTCTCCAATAATGGAATCACCAACATAGTTCTGATGTGGAACATTGCTGTTGTTAAATATAATCGTGTTTTTTACTTCACATGCGTTTCCGATATGACAATTATCTCCAATACAGGTATATGGACGGATGTAGCAATTTGGACCAATTTTACAGTTTTCACCAATAATGACTGGTCCTTCAATACAGCTTCCTGGAAGAATCTGTGTTCCTTTTCCAATAGCTATATTATTACTAATTGTGGAACCATTATGGAGCGTACCTTTATTTTCAAAATGATAATGCTTCATAATATCTTCAGTAATGTCAAGAAGATGCCAGGGATAGACGACATCACGCCATTCTTGTAAATCTACTGCCTTAATAGTCTCTGATTGGGCGTGCATATTGATGCTATCGGTGATTTCATATTCACCTCGTGCTGATTTTGGTGTTTTTTTGATATAGGTAAAAATTGAGGGGGAAAAGTGGTAAATTCCTGCATTAATGATATTAGTGAATGGGTCGGTCATTTTTTCATAGATTTTTTTTACTTGATTATCTTTGCATTCAACAATACCATAGGCAGATGCGTTATTGACTTCAACAAGACCCATACTTTGTGGTGTTTTGATCATTTTTTTAATATCATTTGAGCCAAAGATTGTGTCTCCTGATATAACAAGGAAGTCGTCAACAAATTTTTCGACGGTGCCTATGGCATGTGCCGTACCGAGTGCCTTTCCTTGGTTGACATATTCGATTGAGACATTCCATGGTGAACCATCGGTGAAATAGTTTCGTACCATTTCGCTTTTATAGGCAATGATGAACACAAATTCGTTGATTCCTGCTTTTTTGGTGTTTTCGAGATTCCATTCTAGCAAGGGTTTGTTACATACGGGAAGCATGACTTTGGGTCTGGTGTAAGTGAGGGGATGCATGCGTTTTCCTTCACCAGCTGCGAGTACAACACATTTCATGTGATCACATTTTTTTTGATATTATTTAATCAACTGTTACTGATTTGGCAAGGTTGCGTGGTTTATCTATGGGGCAGTTTCGTATTGAAGCAACGTGGTAGGCGAGTAGTTGTAGTACGACAGCGATTGGTATGCAGGAGAGGTGTTTTGATTGGCAGGAACAGGTAAATACGTGGTCTACTTGGTCTGCGAGGTTGGTTGGGTCGTCTGTGATGACGATTACGGGGGCTCATCGGGCTTTTATTTCTCCAATATTTGCAAGCATTTTATCAAAGATTTTGTCATGCGTGGCTATGGCGATGACTGGTGTTTCTGGTGATAAGAGGGCAAAGGGTCCATGTTTGAGTTCTCCTGCAGCGAATCCTTCTGCATGGATGTAGGATATTTCTTTTATTTTGAGTGCTCCTTCTAATGCAAGGGGGTAGTTGATGCCGCGTCCGATGTAGAATAAGGAGGTGCTGTTTGAGATGTTGTGTGCGAGGGTTTTGATTTCTTCTGTTTGATGGAGGATTTGTCGTACCTCGCGGGGGAGTTCACGGAGTTCAATAAGGGTGTGATAGAGATCATCTGAGCTGATTGTTTGTTGGTTGCTAGCGATTTTTAGGGCAAGGAGGTAGAGCATGAGGATTTGTGAGGTGAAGGTTTTGGTTGCAGCGACTCCGATTTCCGGTCCTGATTGAGTAAGAAGATAGGCATTGGCGATGCGGGTGGCGGTACTGCCAATGACATTAGTGATTACGAGGGTTTGACACCCCGTTTTTTTTGCTGTGCGTAATGCACCAAGGGTATCAAGGGTTTCACCGGATTGAGTAACTGCTATGACAAAAGCATCTGGTTGTTTGGGTGAGAAATAGCGGTATTCTGATGCGAGATCGATTTGAACGGGGATGTTGGTAAGTTGTTCAAATAGATATTTCCCAATGTAGCAGGCGTAGAAAGATGTTCCACAGGCGATAAGATGTATTTTTTGTATTGGTTTTCTGAGCAGTCGTTCTATTTTTTCATGAAAGCTAACGGTTCGGTTGATTTCTGATATACGTCCGACGAGACCTTGTGTGAGGGCATGTGGTTGTTCATGGATTTCTTTGAGCATGAAATGGGGATATCCTGCTTTTTCAGCGTCACGTACATCCCAGGTGACAAGATGTGTTTCTTTTTGTTTTTGTGTTCCTGCTGAATCAAGAATTGTTACCGATTTTTTTTTCAATATACAGATTTCTCCATCATCTAGGTAGATGACTCGATTGGTATATTTGAGAAGAGCAGGTATGTCTGAGGCAACAAGGTTTTCGTTATCTCCTATACCAATGACAAGGGGACTTTCGTTTCGTGCTGCAATGATGGTGTCTGGGTCCTTTTGAGATATTGCTACGATAGCATAGGAGCCTCGGAGTTGTCTAATGGTTTTTAGTATGGCGTCCTGAAAATCTTTGTGGTAATGTTCATCGATGAGATGAGCGATGATTTCAGAGTCGGTTTGTGATTGAAATACATAGCCTTTTTGTTGGAGGTGGTTTTTGAGTTCTAGGAAATTATCGATTATGCCATTGTGGACGATAGCGATGGTTTTGGAGGTATTGAGTTGGGGGTGGGCATTGGTTTCGGTGACCTTTCCATGGGTTGCCCATCGGGTATGTCCGATGCCAATGGTTCCGGTAAATGATGGGATGGAATCGATGAGTCTTGAGATGTCTCCGACTTGTTTATGGACCTGGAGTTTTTTATTGATTATACCAATTCCTGCGGAGTCGTATCCGCGATATTCGAGTCGCTTAAGACCATCAAGGATGACTGGTTGCGCATTGCGATAGCCGTTATATCCTATGATTCCACACAAGTTACATCACGTTTTGTCCGCTTGGTATTGCTCGGGTGATTTTTGTTAATGGGCTTATGGTGCAGGATCGTCCTATAATGATACCGGGTTCGGATATTGTGTTACAACCGATTGTGGTATCCTCTCCAATCATGACACCAATGTTTTCGAGTTTGAGAAACTCGTTTTCGATTTCGATAGTTGCGGGTCCTGGTATGTTTGTGAAATGAGGGTGGATGACGGTACCTTGACCAATAATTGAGTGGGAGATATGGGAATGGGATCCGATGTGGGTGTTTTGCATGATGACACTGTTGTGAAGTTCTGTGAATGGATGAATGACGGTATTATTTCCAATGGCGGTGCTGGGAAAGATACAGACATTCGGTCCTATTTCACAGCCGGATCCTATGATGACTGGTCCGACGATATAGGTTCCCGCATAGATATGGGTGTTTTCTTTTATGGTAACTGGTCCTTTGATGGTTACATTTTTTTCGATGGTTCCTGCGGTACTACCTGCGGTTTGGTGCATAACTGCTTCATTGACTCCGATGAGGTTCCAGGGGTAGACGATATCCATCCAGGTATCCGCGATAATCGTATCGATATCGATATGTTGTATGAGCAGGTTTTCAATAGCTGATGAGAGAGTATGTAGTCCTTGGCTTGTAAGGGTGGCCAGATCTGAGAAGATACTTGGGGGGAGTTTGTAGATACCTGTTGAGATGAAGGATCCCTCACCATCTTTGGGTTTTTCAACAAAGGATGTGAGATGATTATTTTCAATGGTGACGACACCATATTTTGAGGGATGAGGGTGTTGTTTAATGAGCATAGCATACTCGGAGGAGGTTTCTCTGAGGTGTGCGATGCTTTTATGATCAATGATATTATCCCCAGGTATGACGATGAAGGGGGTTTCTATGTGGTTTTCAGCTTGGAGGAGTGCATGACCGGTGCCAAGTTGTTTGTCTTGGGTGATATAGGTTATATTTCCTTTTTCGTACGTTGAGAAATAATCCATGATGACTTCTTTTTGGTAGCCTACGATGATAATGATATCATCGATGCCATTTGTGGTTACTGAATCAAGGACGTATTCAAGGATTGGTTTGTTGCCTACAGGGAGCATCACCTTTGGCATGGTTTCGGTAAAGGGTCTGAGGCGTTTTCCCTCGCCTGCGGCTAAAATAATGGCTTTCATAACGATCCCGCTATGATGGGTAAGCTCATGGGGATTTTAGTAATTTTCTTAAAAACAATATTTTTTTTTCAAATAAATTCAAAAATTAACAAATTAAAAGGTTTTGGTGATGCGTCGGTTTCTATACAGTTTTGAATCTATACACGATAGCATTTGATGAGCATTTTCTTGCGAAAGCTCGAGAAATGCACATATTTTTTTTATGTTGGGCTCTGGGTTTTGTATAATGTGATTGTAATTTACGAGAATGGTTTTGCAGTCGGTACGGTGGGTGATACTCTTTTTAATCATGGTGTTTAGTCGGAGGAAGCTTTGTTTGGTTTCCTCCCGGTTAGTGTCGGTTATTTCTGCCATTTTTTCCATGGAATCCAGGATTTCTTGGATGTTACGTTCTGAATAAATGATTTTATAGGTGCCGGGTGGTAGGTATTTGAGTCCATAGGCGGTTATTTTTATGAAGCTTCCAGTATATTTTGGAAAGGGGAAGGTTCCTTTCATAAGTTGGTTGATGATTTTTCCCCCTTCGAGTTCAAAATAGCCTTTTGGGTTGTTTGGATCGGGTTGACGAGTATCATCAAAAGCAACAGGTAGATTGGCTGCATGAAGCATTTGCATTAAAAGTGAGGTACCTGATCGCTCCAGACCAGATACGATATAGTTTGTGGTGGTGTCTAAAGAAACAACCATTTTTTAGTCCTCTATGATACCATGGTTCATAAGTGTTTCAAGGACTATTTTTGCGCTTTCTTCAACTGAGTATTTATCGGTATCAATGAGTATTTCGGGGGTAGGTGGGTGTTCATAGGGTGCGTCGATACCCGTAAATTCTTTAATGAGGCCTTGTCGTGCTTTTTTATAGAGTCCTTTTGGGTCTCGTTGTTCGCAGGTGTTGAGGGAGGCTTTGGTATAGATTTCATAGAACCGCCCTGCTCCAACGAGGGTACGGCAGTAATCTCGGTCTTTTCGGTAGGGTGAAATGAAAGCGGTAAGGGTAATGAGTCCTGCGTCAGCAAAGAGATGAGAAACTTCTGAGATTCGACGGATGTTTTCTTCACGGTCTTCAGGGGAGAATCCTAGGTCTTTGTTAAGACCATGGCGGATGTTATCACCATCGAGAATATAGGTAAGTTTTCCTTTTTTATGGAGGGTGTAGGCAACTTCATTGGCAATGGTTGATTTACCACTTCCGGAGAGGCCGGTAAACCAGAGAACAACTCCTTTTTGTTTGAGGAGGTGT
>JAHJFH010000300.1 GCA_018824925.1 Thermoplasmatota archaeon | reverse complement strand
CGTTAGATGATGCTAAAGCTGTGGTAACATCACGGGGTTTACAACCTCGTGTTATTGTTATGCCTGCAGGTAGTCTTACCGTACCTCTTGTCAAAGAGGAGGTATGCTGATGGATTTCAGCTGGACTGATGAGCAGAAGCTCTGGCGTCAAACCGTCCGTAGTTTCGCTCAAAAACATATTACGCCAGTCGTATGAAATATCGATATAAATAAACACATTCCAAAAGACGTAATTAATAAAATGGCAGAGCTTGGTTTACTTGCCCCTACCGTCTCTACAGAATATGGTGGTTCGCAATTAGATTGGACGATGACAAGTATTGCTGCTGAGGAACTCGGACGAGCAGATATTAGCCATGCAAAACCTGTGTTATATCTTGTTGAGGCAACATGGGGATTTATTTTGGATAAATATGGGGGCTCTGGATTAAAGGAGCAGTATCTACCAAAAATAACCAAAGGTGCGGCGTTTTGTGGTATCGCGGTGACAGAGCCTGAAGGTGGTTCCGATATTGTTGGTGTTGCAAAAACAAAGCAGAACTAATAGATATTCATTGGATTTTGAATGGCGAAAAAATATATCTCAGCGGGATCACAGAATCAAAACACGGGATGGGATACATCTGACGTTGTGTAGAACTGATGTATCTCAGGGATATAACGGATTTAGCTTTTTTGCCGTCCCCATAAAAAATAATCCTTCAATAACCACCAGTCTTTTTGAGGATATCGGGAGAATGGGTATATCCACTGGTGGTTTTGTTTTAAAAAATGTTAAACTCTCCAAGGCTCATCTTATTGGAGAACAAAATAAAGGATTTTATTATGCCATGGAAGGTTTTTCAGCAGCACGCATTCTCATCGCCGCAACCTGTGTTGGTGCAGCTGAAGCTGTGTTAGAACTTGGAATAGAACACATAAAAAATCGTCGGGCTTTTGGACGACTATTGGGATCATATGAAGGAATTCAGTTTCCTTTAGTAGAACATCATACAAATCTGGAGAGTTTGAAGTTGCTTAATTATAGAACAGCATGGATGTTGGATCAAATGTATAGTCATCAGCGGTTTACGCATCATGATATTGCTAAGGCAGCGGCGATGTGTAAACTTCGAGCCCCGCTCTATGCGTTTGATGCTATGAATGAGGTTGCTGATTGGCTAGGTGCACTCGGTTATACCAAAGAATTTCCAATTGAAATGGGTATCCGCGGTGTTCGTTCCTATTCAATTGGTGCAGAGGGAACCTTGAATATTATGCGGATAATTATCGCTCGAGAATTACTGGGAAACGAGTTTTTACCATATCGTTCATAAAAAAACTGTTTCATTTATTTTTTATGTTCATTGATATAGACAGTTTGGATATTCACGAATTCTCGTATACCCTGCATGGAGAGTTCACGACCATACCCTGATTCTTTAATGCCACCAAAGGGGAGTCGAGGATCGGATTTCACAATTTCATTGATAAAAATGTTACCCGCTAGTATTTGATTCCCAATCTCTTGAGCATATTTTTTTGATGCACTCCAGATACTAGCCCCTAAACCAAATGGGGTATCATTAGCCAGAGCAACAATATCCTGTTCTGTTTCTGCCTTAATTAATGCAAAAACAGGGCCAAACGTTTCCTGATCATAAACCCGCATCCCTTTAGTAACATCTGATACAACGGTTGGGGGATAGAAAAAACCAGGTATGTCCTGAGGTGGTGTACCTCCACATAGGAGTTTCGCTCCCTTTTCAAGTGATTGTTTTACCTGATTATCTAACTGCTGCACCGCCTCTTTTTGTATCAATGGCCCAATATCAGTAAATGATTGCATAGGGTCACCAATGTTGAGTTGCTTCACCTGATTGGTAAGTTTTGTACAAAACTTATCATAATTATCTGCAGATATAATGAATCGTTTTGCAGCAATACAGCTTTGTCCATTATTCTGTATCCGAGCAAAAATAGCTTTAGGAATAATAAAATCAAGATCAGCATCATTTAATACAATAAATGGATCACTTCCACCGAGTTCTAACACCACTTTTTTCAGATGTTTCCCCGCTTGTGCAGCAACATAACTTCCTGCGTTTGTGCTCCCAGTTAGTGATATAGCTGCTATGCGTTTATCAGCGATTAGAGCATGTGTTGCTTTTGCACCAATCAGCATTGATTGAAACACATCAAAAGGAAAACCCGCTGTAGCAAAAATCTCTTCGATAGCAAGAGAACATTGAGGAACGTTTGACGAATGCTTTAAGACCATAGTATTTCCCGCCATCAACGAAGGAGCAGCACATCGAAAAACTTGCCAAAACGGAAAATTCCATGGCATGATAGCTAAAATGGTACCCACGGGGGCATATCGAATCATGCTATGAGCGGCATCTGTTTCTATTTTTTCGTCAGCTAGATATTTTTCACCATGATAAGCATAATAATCACAGACCCAAGCACATTTTTCTACCTCAGCAACAGCTTGGTTGATTGGTTTTCCCATTTCCATTGTAATAAGTTTTGCATAATCATTTGAATTATCTCTAAGTGTTTGCGCTGTTTTTTTTAATAATATTTTTCGTTCAGAATATTTTGTATTTTTCCATCGATGAAATGCCTGCTGACTTTTTTCGAGTATTTCAGTTATTTGTTGTTTACTAAATTCTGAAAACTCTTCAAGTTTTTCACCTGTTGTAGGATTAATAGATATTAATTTCATATGAATCCATCATATCTTAGAAAAGAAAAAGAGGGTGGGATAACTATGTTGTATCACCAATGTATTTAGTTGTATACTGTATGACTATCGTTCAATTTCAAATGAAATTTTCAATTCAGTTCGATATAAGGTT
>JAHJFH010000299.1 GCA_018824925.1 Thermoplasmatota archaeon | reverse complement strand
TGTATTTCTAGTTGCCTGGGAGGAAGGCCAAGCACCCAACCCACCATACACCTATTTCTTTGAACAAGGAATCCGCGGATCCCTCTATGATACCAATGGCAATATTATATCGGGTGATTTTACCATTCGAACAGGAACCACACCCTTCCGTCATGAAAATCCTACAGTAGCTTATGGAGGCAACACCTTTTTTGTTGCCTGGGAACATTACGGATCACCCTCTGATCCATCCACCATGGATATCAAAGCAAAACTCGTCTCTCCCTCGGGAAGTGTTGGCAGTGAAATCGTGGTATGCAATGTAGCAAGTGTCCAAGCAGACCCACAAGCAGTTTTTGACACCGAAAACAACCGCTTTTTTGTGGTATGGGAAGATGCCCGTAATGGAGTGGGTAACTATAATTTATATGGAAAACTCTACAGTACCACCGGCAGCCAAATCGGATCAGAAAAAACCATCTGTGATGCAGGAAACCCACAAAGCGAACCATGGGTAGCCTTCAATCCCATTAATGAACAGTATCTGATTGTCTATGAAGAGGGAGAAACCGCCGCAAATGGCCCCTATGATATCTATGCTGGGCTTTATGATAGTAACCTTAATCTTATCGGCCCCGGACCCGGTTCATCAGCAATAAAACTTGCTGATGGAACTGCATACACTGATTATGTTTTTCCCTGTGTAAGCTTCTCTGAAGAATCACAACGATATCTTGTCACCTGGAACGATGCAGATATTAGTAGTGGCCAATGGCATGGTAACGTCTGGGGTGTTATCCTCGATACCTCAGGAACTATTGTTGTTCCTACCTTCCAAATACGACAAGGACAATTCATCCGCACCGATATTGTCCCCTACCTTTCCTCATCATTTCTCGTATCATACGATTGTGGCACAAAAATCTGGGGAAAAATTATTTCCTCATCAGGTGAAGTATTTACTGGAGAAATACAACTCTCTGCAAGCACTGCCGCTGTAGCTGATTGGGGTAATACCGCTGTTGGCAATGGCCGTATATTTGTTACCTGGGAAGATAAACGCATTGTTTATCCCTCACCATGGAATGGTAACCCAGACGTCTTTAGTAATATCTGGCGACTCAGTATCCCCACAGGAACGGAAGTCTCCATAGCTCTTGGTCTTGAAAAAAAATTGTTACTTACTGCTGAAATCACCTCAAAACCAGTTGAACCTCAGGATCTTATAGCCTGGTATCAATTTGATTATGTAGCCACAGGATCAGTATTAATTGATATCCTAGATGTAAGTGGGACGGTTCTCATAGCAAACGCAAGCGGAGGTGAAGACCTCACCAGCATTAGCCCCATAACCCATCCTGCATTACGTCTTACGGCCCATCTCAGCCGCATCACACCAGCCAGCTCACCTGAACTTGACCTGTGGAACATCACCTACATAGGTGTTGATGATGTCCCCCCAGAAACCACCATACGAGAAATTATTGGTACACCAGGAAACAATGGCTGGTACCTCAGTAATGTCAACATTAAACTTGATGTGACCGATGGGATCTATGGAACAGGAGTAAACCATACCTATTACACCATAAACGGTAGCGTAACCTATGAATATGATGATAATATCGGTATTAAACTACCATTCAATGACCCAAACCGCCTCTACGGTTCTTGGGATGTAGTGTATTGGTCTACCGACAAAGCAGGAAATCAAGAACCACCACAAGGACCCATTATCATTAACATTGACAAAGCCGCCCCCCACTGTCAAATCATATCACCACCGGATCGCGCAAGTGTCACCGGCGATTTCTGGGTACAAGCCAATGCCATTGACTATGGATCAGGAATTGACTATGTCCTTTTTGACACCGGGCCCCCCTATGAAAACCCTATAAAAATCTATATCGATGACCCACCAGGATCAGGAAACTACCGATGGCTCTGTACCCGCAATTTTGTGAGACAATGGAAACATCTGATAGCACAAGTCTACGATAAAGCAGGACATATGTATGAACATAACATCTACATCTATTTCTCCAATAGACAGGATGGTATCTTCCGCCCCGGCTATGTCTACCTCTTCGGAAACCAAACCCTTGGACCCTTTGGCATCCTTGATCTCATGCAACTTGCGATAGCAATAGATGTCAATGTACTCTACTGTCGACTCGCCAGCTGGCATACCGAGGGAGACTCCGTTGAATTTGTCGCCAAACGACTGGTACTACCTAAAGAATATAGGTTTAATGATACCGATTTAACCGATGGCGCATCATGCTTTTTAAACCTGCCTTGGGGATTCTATCAGATCACTGCCTACATCTATGATGATTCACAAACCCTTATCGAGGATCAACTGGTCATCAAACGAATACTGATAACCCTCTTCTAACTCGTATACACCAAAACCATCACCTTATTCTCATTTTTTTTCATCTAAATTATTACAGAACTTTTGCACTTTTAGATAGGAAGGCATACGGGGTGTACACTTCCTTTTAATCGTTAAAACATCCATCGTTTCAACCGTTGACAGGCAGCACCGATACTTTTCGTGCCTGCCACGATCACAGCAAG
>JAHJFH010000048.1 GCA_018824925.1 Thermoplasmatota archaeon | reverse complement strand
GGTCATGGGTGTTCGTAATTCATGTGAAGTTATGTTGAGGAATTCTGATTTTAATTTGTCCATTTTTCGGAGCTGGATGTTTTGTTGTTTAATTCGATCCTCAGCTATTCGTCGTTGAAGAGCGGTTGTGGCCTGGTTGACAAAGGTTTCTATTATCGATTGATTATCGATTCTAAGATTCTTCGAAGCGATAAGAATTACGGCACCGTATAACTGATTTTCTCGAATGAAACCCATTGTATATACTTCTTCGGGGTTGATGATTTTCTGTAGATGCTGATAGGCTTCCGATGGTATTCGTTTACTGGCCATTTTATGAAAAATTTCTTTGGGGATTTTCGTTAATTTTCCAGTTATTAATTGATCCCTCCAGTCGCCAGCTTCAATTGGTATGATAAATTCATGGACATCTTGCTGTAAAGCTGGTAAAATTTTGTCAAAATATGATTGGAAACCGGCAAGAGATCGTATCGAAAAGGTTTGTTCTTTGCTATTGTAATTAAATAATATTATCCTTGAACGAGGGACGAGTTCTTCTAACCGTTGGCAAATAACCTCAAATAAATCTTGTTTATCAGATGATTGTGCAAATTCCATTGCGCTTTTTGAGAGAAACTGCATATTTTCAAGATATTTTTTTTCTTTCTCAATGGTCGTTTTTCGTTCAGTAATATCTAGGGCAATAACTTGAATAGCTTTTAATTCGTCCTCTTCTTTCATTAAACTAACATGGATTTCTCCATAGTGGTTTCTGCCCTGTATATCTTTCCAAGATGTTTCAAATGGTTTTGGAATTTCTCCTCTTAAAATATTCTTAAAGATTTTCATATATTTTGGTAAATCAGTTTTGCGTAAAATAGGTAGTTTGGTAAAAGATTTACCGATTATATCCTTTTTCAATAACCCTATCGATGCTAGTAATGCAGTATTACAGGATTGAATTATTCCCCGAGTATCTATTATAGCAATTCCGTTTGGTGCAAGTTCAACAATATTTCGATATTTTTCTTCGGATTTTCTTAGCTGAGTCTCTGCTCTTTTTTTATCTGTGACATCGATAATTGTTATGAAATCAGCGTTTTTTCCAGCATAGGAAATTGTTTTTGAGAATTGATCTATCCACCGAATATCACCGGATTTTGTAATTATTTTATATGAATAATGTGGTATAGCATCGGTTTCTCTTCTTAGTTTTTTCTTCAGTTGGTTCATAACAAATGACAAATCATCCGGATGTATTAACTTGGAGATTAGGGCAACCCCGTTTTGTTTAAACTCCTCTTTTGAATATCCTGTAATCTGAGTGGCTGCCTCGTTGATATATTTAATATCGTTATCTTGAATTATTGCAATACCCATTAAGGATTGTTCTGAGATCATTCGAAATTTTTCTTCACTTTCCCTCAGGGCGTTTTCAACTCGATATCGCTCACTGACATCTCGAAAAACCACCATATCAGCGGTCTTACCTTTATATGCTATTTTAGCTGCATTAATTTCATATGGTAAAAGGCCCCCATCCTTTGATACTACCTCAATTTGATAGGGGGCGATATGTACCCCGGTCATTCGTTTAGCCAAATTTGCTAATAGTAACGCTTTGGAACGTGTTGTGACTAATTTAGTTCGTAAAAAATTTTTTCCTACAAGATCCTCACGAGCATAACCAGTTTGTTGTACAACAGAATCACTAATTTCTAGTATCGTTCCATGGTTATCTGCGATGACCACTGGATCTACCATAGAGTTAAAAAGTCGTTCAAAATGATTAGTGGCTTCCTGTAGTTCTCGCTCCTTTTGTTTTCGATCAGAGATATCTCTAACAAAGGCCCACATCCCAGATGGTTTTCCATCTTCTTTCAGCAATTGTGTTCTGATCTCTATTGGAATGATTTTACCATCTTTTCGAATATACTCTTTCTCATAAATCTCTGAATATCCTTGATTAAACACCTGTTCTTGGAGTATATGTGCTTCAATATCATGCCATTTACTGGGAGTTATTTCTTTATAGGTCTTTTTTGTCAATTCCTCAGTAGTATAACCTAATAATTTTTGGAATGTCGAGTTTGATTCTATGATTTTACCTTCTATATCAACAAGAGCAAATCCATCACGACCTCCTTCATAGAGTTCACGATATCGCTGTTCCGATGCTCGTATCTTTTTTTCTGCGTATCGCCGGGTAGTAATATCGCGAGATATCGCAAGGACGCCTATGATCCTACGTTCCTTTTTTAGAAGGGTTACATGTACTTCTGCCCAAAATGCAGAACCATTCTTTCGATAGTATTGTAACTCGAAGGGGCCTTGAGTTTTTCCGCTTAGAATATTAGCAAATAACCATACTAAATGAGGGAGGTCTTTAGTATGAAAAATACCCGTTTTGGTGTACTGTTTTCCAATGATTTCACCAGAGGAATAACCCAACATTTTTTCTGCAGCAGGATTACAGGAGGTTATGATACCTGCGATATCAACTGTAACGATTCCATCTGGTGATAACTGTATTACTTGTTTATATAAATCTGATGGAAATAAATTCTGGATATCACTAGTTTGAGAATTGGGATAATAAGTGGAGATGACTTCTGATGCCTGTTCTTTTTCAACATCTTCTTGTTTGTGATGAACTGGTAAAAGAGTTGTTGTTTTTGAATGTAGAATAGATGAGGTTGATAGCTCGCCACGTTCTTCCGCCGCTCGTAATTCTTTAACGATATCTGGAAGATTACTCATTATTTATCCTATCCAATTTTGCATTTTTTTAAAGGTTTTCAGGAAAAACGTATAATAAAATTGCTGAATTATGTTTATAACCATGCGAAGATAATCCCATCCATACCGGATAATATACGAATATTTTTGTGATATTTAACTTTGCTGTTTTCCTTAATTTTAAGCATATATTAGAATATTGGTTACAATTAAAAATAATGTTTACGGACGTGGCGGGATTCGAACCCGCGACCCCTGGCTTAGAAGGCCAGTGCCATATCCGGACTAGGCCACACGCCCATTAAAAACATAGCACCGAATAACAACCATACTAAAAATAATATCTCTAATAAAGACCTCTCTGAATGGGTGAAAAAATTATTGGATTCTATTTAATTCGAATCCATAATTCACATCCTTCCTGTTGATTAAGTAATCTGGTACCAATAAATTTGAAGGGACCCATAATAATATTTCCTAAACCAGAAGGTTATTCAATCATAGTGGGGTAATTATTCTGTTTATATTATTGAGTTTAGCTTGACTTTGTCACATTAATAGAATTTGTTGGTAAAAAGTTACCAACATTTCTCATATTTTGCAAAAACTTCTTGGATAGCTTTCATGATATTCTTCCTATCTTTCTTTTGTACCTTAGCATGCCTCATAATGGCAGAATATAATTCCCTCTTCAACTTCTCATGATCGATCTTTTCCTCCACTTTCCCTTGGTACGTCCATATCTGTTTCTTCTGCTGTGGATCCCACTTTACTTCATAGGTGTATTTCCGTCCTTTAATTGTTTTTACTACCTGGGACATAGCTATTATTGGTAATAAATTACCAATATTTTAAACTAATCTGACAAAGTCAAGTTAGGTAATAATATAAATTTAAATAAAACAGCGCTGAGGGGGAGATTTGAACTCCCGCTCCCCAGATGGAGAACCGGCTCTCAAGGCCGGCGCGGTAGGCCGGGCTTTGCTACCTCAGCAGTATAGAATACCTTTAGATTGATAAGGCAAATAAAAAAAGAAATACAAAGCTTTTTGCTTACGATTTTAACACAATTTCAATATGGACGCCATCAGGAACCTGAATACGCATAAGTTGTCGTAACGCTCGATCACTAGCATCAAGATCAATAAGTCGTTTATGAATACGCATTTCCCAACGATCCCATGTTTCTGTACCTTCACCATCGGGAGATTTCCGGCAGGGAACGCGAAGATGTTTTGTCGGCAATGGTACAGGGCCTCGTAACGCAACACCAGTACGTTCTGCGATCATTTTTATTTGATTGCAGACTTCATCAAGTTTTGTTTATTCCGTGCTAGTTAGCGATATCCGTGCTTTTTGTCCTGCCATTTTGATTTGCTCCTGCGTGGTTATTGTCTAAACTGGACCCTAAAAAATAAAAGGAAAAGAAGCGGACTATGCCTCTTCTACTTCTAAGCAGACACCAGCGGCAACGGTCTGACCCATGTCACGAATGGCAAAGCGACCGAGCTGAGGTATCTTTTTTGATGGTTCAATTACCATGGGTCTTGTTGGGACAATCTTTACGATTGCTGCATCACCGGTTTTTATGAAGTCTGGATTTTCTTCCTTGACTTGACCGGTTCGAGG
>JAHJFH010000298.1 GCA_018824925.1 Thermoplasmatota archaeon | reverse complement strand
GGCAAAGATCAAGGCTGAGGTTGAAAAGAAATTACAGGTTTATAAAAAACAACTCAATACGAAGGATATTGATGCAAAATATATTTTGACGGGGATACCGGGTTTTGATGATTTATTTGAGCATGGCATCCCAAAGGGTTCGAATATTATTGTCGTTGGTAGTGCAGGCGCGGGAAAAACAATTTTTGGGTTACAAACCCTTGCGTATCATGCTTTACATGGAAAAAAGTGTCTGTACATAACCTTTGAGGAGCCAATGGAACAATTAATTGATCATATGCAGGAGTTTGGATGGGATCCTAACGCTCTTATTGCCTCCAACAATCTTCGAATTCTAATGTTTCTCAGTAGTGATATCTATTATGATAATGCGAGTTCAAAGGGAATCGATGCTATGATTGCGAAGGAATCAGATTCGTTGATGATGGATCTCAAACCCCTCGCCATCGCTAGAACTATCGGATTTACCCCTGATCTTGTGGTGTTGGATTCACTTACCGCTGTTGCATCATCCTTTCAGGGACGGGAGCAATCATATCGTTTTTATGTTGAACGTCTCTTTCGCTTTTTCAAAGAAATGGGTTGCACCACCTTTTTAATCACGGAAACCCCTGATCGACCGGATGTCTATTCACCTACCGGTGTTGAGGAATTCATTGCAGATGGTGTTTTTGTTTTGTATAATTTACGGAATGGTAATATTCGAGAAACAGGTATTGAGATCTTGAAAATGCGTGGGGTGAAACATCAGAAAAAAATTGTTGCGATGCAAATCACTAACAAAGGAATTATGGTGTACCCTGATTTAGAAATATTTGGTAGGGTTGATAAGAAATAATTAGTTGATGCCCCCTATGCCTATTTGGACATATATCGTTACTAAATTGATTTTAATATCGATATTTGTTGTTAAAGGGAAAGTAATCAGAACATTATTATTGACTACAGCTATTGTATAATCATTTTCATATGCTAATCCAAGTGTAGATAATGTATTATTGAAAAAAAGATACCACGCATGTGGGTGATTGCTTGTTATATCTAACCGGGTGCAATTTGTGAGATTACTGGACTGTATCGTCGAATAATTCGTTTGGATTAGATAAGTGCCATACCCACTAACATCAGTTTTTCCCCCCTGTGCAATGAGATTATATACGGTAAAGGTAAGGTCAAATCCTGCTTGATTCATTGCGACTGGTGGCTGAGCAGACATGATGTAGCCCTCGATTTGATTGATAATTAATGACCCGCCTTCAATGATATAGGATTGATCAACATAATAGTTATTCTGGGAGCGATATCGCAATGTTCCAATAGATGCCAATAGTTGATCAGTCGTATTTTCTATACTAATCGAGAAACTTTCCTGCTCAATATGTAACGACCCGAAGGCACGGCTCGTCGTGAGAAATAATTGTTGATTAGTCCCAAGGGTTATAGGGCTGGTAATGGGTGTTGGATCTTGTGATATAGTTTGAATGTCCATAGTGTGTTTCAATTCAGCAAACTGATTGGCCACTTCATGCATATGAATACCTTCATGCTGAGCACCCCATTGTGGCACATAAACGGCTTGAATTGTGGTAAGCATAATTGCAAATAGACCAAGGAAAAGTAACGCAAGTATGACACTGGTTACAGCATTTGAATCTTCTTTTAATGGTCTACGAAGGCTCATTTTTTTCCTTCCAGGTTAAGGGCTGTACAAACATTTTGCATCAGCATTAACTGGTGCTGTTTCAGAATCTCCATTATATTTTCCTATACTATAAAACTCATAATAACCAGCACCATTTAGGAAATTGAAAATCCAACTCCATGGGTTAGAGACATCAGGATTGCTTGCATCTGACCAAGATGTCCAATCAATGATTTGTCCGCCAGTAGCATTAACATAAATTTGATCAACGTAGATATCATTATTATTATTATTTGCATCACAAGTAACTTTTATTTTCATATTAGATGGAAAAATATACTCAGTTTCATTAATCCAAACAATTTCATGATAAAATTGTCCATTAACAAATTCATCACCCTCATCGTAATCCTCAACTGTAATCCAGTTACTACCATCATAATAACGAACCCAGAAATCATGACCAGAACTCATACTAACAGCATAAAACCAGAAATCAATTTTTATGCTTGTATAACCTGGTGAATCTACATCAATTCCTAAGGTGTGATAAAATGATGAAGCATCTCCTCTATTATCTTGGATATCGGCCGCGTTATTCCCTTGATGGGCATAAGTTCCTCCAGTATATAATAAACAATCAAGGCCACCATCTGTATAATTTCCAAAACCTGATTCAAAATCATCATAGGTGAGGGTAGTCCATGAATTCGTCCAATTATCAGTACTCCATCGATAAAACAATGATACATTATCTAACTCAGCATCACCTGTTGCATCAAGAATAACCGAAGGACCCAGTTGCTGATATGGAGAAATCCCAAGTACAGCAGTACTATGATCAGGTGAGGATGATCCAGATCCTTGCGACTCCCCATCTTGTATTGTCCCCATCATCACGATACTACTGGATTCATAATCAATAACCATCACATCCACCCGTTTCCCCTGCAAACTCGCTGTGGAATACACCACCCGTTCACCTATATCCCACCGATTATTGTGATTTAAATCATCCTCCAAATAATCCAGTATCTGAATCTGTATATAACTCCCATTAATCGTAATCCCCAGCTCCGTTTCCAGAAGTAACGAGGGACCACCATGATGTTCAAACACAATCGATGATCCATCAACATAACTTATAATATCAACCTGTGGGCTGGGTACACTTAATGGATAGGAGATAATTATGAGACTAACCGTAGAAAATAATGCGATAGCCATGCCTAACATAAGGATGGTACCAATAATCTCTGAAACCCCCGAATCACCATGCTGTTTTTTCACTAAATAGTACCCCCTTAGAAAATCACCTTGAAAATAATGATTGATATTAAACCCAGAACAAAACTGTACCGTATCCCCGATGTGATATGTCCATCCATCATATATCCACCTAAAATCCCTGTGCCAAAACCTTGGATAAATACAAATGAATACAAAGAATTTTTAAACAATTCAGGATCAACAAAGCTAATTCGTAACGCCATAGTATTTACCGTTGGTGATTGTAAAGCACTTAACTGCGCTGTTTCAAAAAATGTTGAAAATAATGTTTTATCAAGAATTATGATGATGGTGACAAAAACAAAAAAACTCATCAAAATAACCACGGTATAAATCGACATGTCCGCCTTTTTTTGTTCTTCGATACGATTAACCTGGTTAAGTTCCTTTGCTGCTGCTTCAAAAACCTTTTCAGATTCACCCCCCATCAATAAACCTTTATTGATCGTTAAGAAAATACGATGAATGATTCCTGATTTCATTCGTTCAACAAAATTATGAAACACATGATATATTGATAGCCGCCAAGAAAGCTCGGCCTTCATTTTTTCAATTTCATTTGTAAGTCTACCATAATTACCTCGCGAGGCAATTCGCACCGCATCAAAAATTGTTACCCCTGAAGAAACAGAATTGCTTATCTCAACAAAGAAATCTGAAAGTCGATCCTGAATTTCTTTTTTTCGTTGAACAATCCGACCAAGATAAAACCCGATAGGCCCGATGAGTATCAGAATTGAAATAAAAATTATATCAAAAAAATAGTAGTTTCCAAGTTGAATAAATC